>JARRRJ010000482.1:0-2631 GCA_037380865.1 Sedimentisphaerales bacterium | reverse complement strand
GACGTTATTATTGAGAATGGCTTGTTGAGAACCACACGCAAAGACGCTCTCAATATAACCAGACAGGGATTTGAAGGCATCAAAGAACTTATATATACGTATAATCATAAAAATATCCGAGTTATATCGCCAGGTACTGTGCTTTGGACGGCTACAGGTACAACGACTTTTGCTTTGGAAGATGGGCGAGAGATCACCCGGGACTTTGCTGAAACTCTCGTGTTTGTCTTACAGGACGGGCAATGGAAAGTCCTTCATGCACACAGGTCTTCACCAAATTAAAAGGAAAACTACTTTGGAAGATGATAAACAATTCAGAGGCTATTCCATGGATACTTTGAAATTCCTGAAGGCTCTTGAATCGAACAATAATAAGCAATGGTTTGAAAAGCATAGAGTTGATTACGAAAAATTTGTGCTTGAGCCTACGCGAAAATTGGTGAACGATTTAGGTGATTTCATGCTGAAAATTGATCCGCGTTTCGAGATCACGCCGGCCATAAACAAAACCATTTCGAGAATTTACAGGGACACTCGATTTTCCGGGGACAAATCACCGTACCGAAGCAACTTTTGGATTGTGTTCAAGCGATCAAAAAAGGAATGGTCAACACAGGTTTGCGCATATTTTTTCGAGGTTTTCAATGACTACTATCGGTTCGGAATGGGCTTCTACGATGCCGCTCCGGCGATCATGAGAAAGTTCCGTGAGCAAATCGATGAAAATCCCGGAGAGTTCAGGAAAGCGATTGCCTTCTATCCAAGGCAAAAGACATTCTCGCTCGAAGGCGAAACTTACAAGCGAATCATCGACAATTCCAAACCTGAAGAAATACAGAGATGGTATCAAAAAAAGAGCATGTATCTCGTTTGCAACAGGGACATCAATAAGACTTTATTCAGCAGGAGACTGATTAATGACTTAAAACGAGGATTCGGTATGCTTGCGCCGCTGTATCAATATTTACAGAAAGTAATACGATTAGCTCTGGAACCTGAAAAAGAACGTGCAGGACGCCTGATTTTGCCTATGCAATGACATCTGCGCTATTTAATCAGCTTTGCAATTTCTTTGAAATTCGGATGTTCGGCTGTTTTAAGCAGTTCAAACAAAGCCATTTCTACGGAGCTGACTCTTGCTCCCTCGGCGGCGACACGTTTCAATGCAAGTTTCCTGTTCTCTTTAGTTCGTGATGATACAGCGTCGGCGATAACGTTGACATAAAAGCCTTTGCGGAGCAAATTTTCTGCTGTCTGGTAAACACATACATGGCTTTCTATACCACAAATCACAACCTGATTTCGGTTCAGCTTTTTCAGCTTTTGGTTGAATTGCTCGTCGGCGCAACAGCTAAATGAAGATTTGTCGATGGGCTCGACATCGGACAGAAGTTCTGCAATTTCCGGAACTGTAGGACCAAGTGCTTTTGGAACCTGTTGGCACCATAGGATGGGAATATTTAAGATTTTTGCGGCTTTGATGAGAATCCGGATATTTTTGAACAACACTTCTTTTTCGTACATTATCCGGGCGAGTTTGCCCTGTACATCGACTATCACCAGGGAACAGTTTTCTATATCAAGCATCCTTACCTGCTCAGAACAATCCTTAACTGAACTGTTTTTTCGCCATTTTCCTGTTTAGACGGCGGATAATTTTTGACCATAAGAGGCTCGGGCATACTTCCAAAACCTGATTGAGCATTCCTGCCTGCTGAGAAAATCGGATTATCAGGGAGAATCTGGGTGATACTATTAGTAACCGCGACGTTCCGTGCAACTTCAACGGATTCTTCTGCATCTTTCTGGTTCGCTATTGCGATAATCTGTGACGGCGTAATCCGGTCAATTTCGACACTCTGGCCAAAAATTCTGGTATCCACAGAGAGTGAAGCGGAACTAAGCTTATCCCAATTGTCGTTCAAATCCGCGAGTATTCTATTCAAACCTTCCCTACTGCAGTTTAACGTATACACGTACCTGCTCGTGTCCTTTATGGGAGTTGCAGACTCTGCAAAGCCGCTGTTCTCAATTGCCCGACTGATAACAGAATTCACGGCCTTGAGGTCGTGGTCGTTCGTTTTCAGTACCAGTCTGCCGGTAAAGGTCGCATCTGCAACTGAAACAACGCCGCTCTCAGATCCGTTTCCTGTTGGTTGTGCGGGTCTCAGTATGTTAGTTACTATAACAAGAACAGCCGCTATACAAATAACCGCTGCTGCTGCAAGCACCCGTCGAAACAGTATCAATCCCGTATTTTTCGATGTTCCCGACACCGAAACTCGAGCGCCCTCGCTCGAGCGTGCGCGAGTTTCCAGCGAAGCTCTGACATTTTGCATTATGCTTGCCGGCGCGTGAGCAACAGGCAAAGCACTCACCAGCATCCTGCATTTTTGCAGCTGTTTCAGGCGTTGCTCAATATGCGGGTCATTCGCCGCCATGCGTTTGACCTCTGTTCTCTGCCTTACTGATAGCTCGCCGTCGACGAAACTATTGAGCAGTTCTTCTATCTTCATGTCTTCATTCATAGCAAACTGGCCTCCAAAATCTTTCTCAGCCTGCCCCTTGCCCTGCTTAACCTCTTTGTGAGAAAATATATGAAAATCACAATTATGGGGTTTGGGAAAGCTC
>JARRRJ010000481.1:0-2638 GCA_037380865.1 Sedimentisphaerales bacterium | reverse complement strand
ACTCGCACTCGCAAAAGCAAAAAATATCGCGCCAAAATATCCGGATAAGATAGTCATCGGTTCAGATACTATTGCAGATTACGACGGAACAATTATAGGAAAACCCGCAGATGAAAATGAAGCGAGGGAAATCGTCAAGAGACTTTTCAGCAAACCTCACAAAGTGATAACAGGCATAGCAATTGTGAGATTGAAAGATAACACAGAGGTTGTGACTCACGATACAACAATCGTATATCCTAAAAAGATGACTTCAGAACAAATAAAGAAACACATCAGAACAGGGACATGGAAGGAAAAAGCGGGAGCATACGCAATACAGGAAACAGGCGATGAGTTTGTCGAGAGAATCGAAGGAAGCCTGACCAACGTTATGGGACTCCCAATGGAACTCCTGGAAAGTCTCCTTGTCAAACTGAACAACTGACAAAAACCTTTTCCGGAAAAACTGCTGGTATGAGCCTTTTACTTAGTTAAAACAAGGTTTTTATTTATTTAATTTTAGACGAGCGCAGGCACAATATCCGTAGAATACAAAATTTTACAGAAGCCTTGATTTATTTGCTGAGTCCACTTTTGTGCCAAAAGGAGGTTTGAGTATTGGAATCGAATCAGATATTTTATAAATGGAGGCCGCATCCATGGCACGGTGTCAAGGCCGGTCCTGACCCTCCCAGGGTGGTTCACGCTTATATTGAAATAACTCCTTTCGACTTAATAAAATTTGAAATAGATAAAAATACAGGTTATCTTCGTGTCGACAGGCCGCAGCGAACTTCTTCTTTGCCGCCGAGTCTTTACGGTTTTATTCCGCAAACTTACTGCGGCAGGCGAGTTGCTTCTTTTTCGAAGAGTGTTAACAAGGGAGATGGGGACCCTCTGGATATTTGCGTTATAAGTGAACGACCTATTGGTCGCGCCGAAGTAATACTGGATACCAGAGTTGTGGGAGTACTAAAAACAATTGACCAGGGAAAAGCTGATGACAAAATTATTGGAATATTAGTGAGTGATCCTTTATGGTCGCACATCGGCGACGTCGCAGACTTGCCCGAAATCATTATAAATAGAATCAACCATTACTTCAGAACTTACAAAACATATATCCCTGATGAGCCCCAGGTGTCTGTCGAGGAACTGCTCGGACGCGATGACGCGCTTAAGATTGTGGAAGCGGCTATAGCTGATTACGATGAAAAATATAAGAGCAGATAAAAGGGGATCAATTATAGATATTCTCATTCATAAAGAGTTTCAGGAACGTGAGTATCACAGTTTATGGCGACAGAAGATGAGCAAGTTTTCCACGAAATTAGTTCTTATCTCTGTTTTGATAATAATAGTCCTGATCAGTTTGGCGCTGACAGATTTTGGCAAAGGGCTAACATTAAAAAATGTTCAGAATGCAGCTTTCAGATTGAAAGAGCAGGTGCACGACCATTATCTTATAACTGCTGCAATATTTGTAGGCGCATATATGATCCTAAATGTCTGGTTTCCCGCGGCAGGTGTGCTTACTTTGCTTGGCGGTTTCCTTTACGGGCCGGTGATGGGAACTGTTTTCGTGGAATTAGCGGCTGTTTCAGGTGCTTTCCTTGCTTTTGAAGTGGGTAGGTACGTCGCTCGAGGCTGGGTGCAAAAGTCATGGGGCAAGCATTTGACAGGTTTCGACAACGAAGTCAAGCGGCATGGATACATGTATCTTCTTATGGTCAGGCTTTTTCCACTCATTCCTTATATTCTGGTGAATTTTCTCGCCGGATTGACGAAGGTGAAATTATGGACGTTTTTATGGACGACCGCTTTAGGCTCTCTACCGGGTATTGTTATTTTCTGCTACTTCGGTCATAAGCTCCTGAACATAAAATCTATTGAACAGCTTTTTACACCTGATGTTATTATTGCTGCATGTTTATTTGCAGGTTTTTTAACAACAGTATTCATTATTCAAATAATATTAGACAGGAAGAAAAGGGAGGCACACTGAAATGTCAGTAATGAAGATTATCGAAATCAGTGCATCTTCGCCGAAAAGTTTCGAGGATGCCATACAGGAAGGGCTTAAAAGAAGTGAAAAAACTGTCCAGAATATTTCTTTTGCCACGGTTGAAAAGCAATATGTCACAATTGAAAACAACGAGGTAAAGGAATATCACGTTAGTATGAAAGTGAAATTTGCAGTAAAAGAATAAATTAATCTGCGAGGCATTATTTAATGTGGATAAAATGGTTACCCTGGAAATATATAGTAAGCCGTCTGGCACGCTCGCATGGTTTTACAGACCCGATAGCATTGCTCTCTCACTTCCGGCGCTTTTCGGAACCTTCGGAAGTTGCCGAGCCAATAGAACTGCTTCGCGCAGGTGTAGTACTACATGCCAGAGGGCTGATTAACAGCAGGGTAATTCAGCACAATCTCGACTGGGTTTGGCCTTACTGGGTCAACCAGCAGTTTGATCCTCGAAGCAAAGCTTTTATACCAAGGGCTTTTTCTTTAACACATATTAATCTTTCGGCAAGAAACTGGACTTCCGTCGGGATACCCGGCTTTTCCATGTACCCGATTGTTGCGCCTCGCGGACTCGTTATGCCTTTTTGGGACAGCTGGTCAATAGACGCCTGGATTATCACCGACAGT
>JARRRJ010000480.1:0-3849 GCA_037380865.1 Sedimentisphaerales bacterium | reverse complement strand
TTTTTTTGTGATTTCTTCGAGAAAGCCGCTTTTACGCGCTACTTGAAGCGCGCACTTCAAGCAGGCTTCTTAAAAAAACGAGTGTCTTAATCAGCAAACAGAAGGCGGAGCACGCAACAATGGAAATTGATATTCTGCGATTTGAAGATGGAAGAAATTTTTGTAGCTTATGGAAAATGAAATTTCATTAATCTGAAATATTTTTGTGCAGAATTGCGAAACAATAGAAGTGTTATTTACTACACCTTGAATGCAGATTGGGCAATTATCCGGCTTATGGCTCTTGTGCTTAAAGTTATGAGCTAAATGAACAACCAGAAAGATGTTTGTCATCGACAAGACAAAGCAGGCACATATTATAAACAGTAATATCTTTCGGTAATTGCTCTTCACTGTAAACTTCACATTTTATAAATATTAGGTTTATGCTTCGAATTTCAGCATTATTTCTCAGAAACTCGAATGTTTTTCTATCTTAAGTCAATATTAAAAAATTATATTATCAATTATTCCGGTCTGTGCATTTTACTCCGGGGTCTTGACGTCCTTTTTCAACACAAACATTTCTTTTAAATCAAGGGCACCTTTGCAGCCGCTTTTTTCGATCATGTCGAAAAACTTCGCTATGTGCTCGTCAGTGTTTTTCGGATCAATCAGTGAGAGTTTCAACTGGGCATGTGCCGCAAATGGATAGAGCTGCATCTCTTCGCATCCTTCCGCGAACGCCGCATAACTCTCGATGTCTCTCTTTTCGCCGCTATAAAAAGGAGCAACTTTTCCCATAAGTATATCGAGCTTGTTGATGACATTTGGATCGTCACCCTGGTAAGCCTGCGAGAAGAAAGGATCTTTTTCCCTGCATACTTTGAACGTCTCAAGCGCCTTATCCTTAAGATTCGGGTCACTTTTCTCCTGGCTTTCCATCAAGTATGACAGGCCCTTTTCATAATAAAGCAAAGCACTGTTCGGCGACTGAGCAATAGCACGATCGTATATTTCTATCGCTTTCTCATATTGGCCTTCGTCATGAAGCTTGATACCTTCGCTTATTGCGCTGTTCAGCTTTTCATAGAGCTTGTCCCTGAGGTCTTTAAAATTGTCAAGTTCCTCCCTGGTCTTTTCATCCACATTTATGCTCCCTAACAGGAAATAAATATCCGAATACGCTACTTCTCCGTAAGCCGCATAAAGATATGCGCTGGTATATTTTTCAGGAGCATCGTTGCCATCAAACACGAACTGAAGCTTGAGAGCATAATCGATTACTCCCTCAAGGATTTTATCTTCGCGGATATATCTGTTTATGTACTCGAAAACCTTATCATGGCTGTACTTCTCAACGGCTTCGAGCTCCGGATATTTACCTCCCTCGCCCTGGGCAGCAACGCACTTTTGCACCGAAAGAACAGCAGCACAACTGAATACACATAATAATAAAAAATAAATTGTCTTTCGCATCGTCAGTCCCCGAAACTAAGTGTCCAAAGTAAAAATGTATGATTTGTAACATTTTTGGCATAAAGCATTTATAGCATAATGACTTACAAACCATTATAGCACGTTCGGGCCAATAGGAAACATATTTTCCTTACAAAAACTGAAGATTTATCTCAAATTATCATATCATGCCGGCACAACATAGCATACCGACGAAAGCATAAAAAGTATTGATAAAACGGCAATATCTTAATATGCTATGTGCGAAACTCAAAATCTCGCATCGGAACTGAAGAAGAATGCAAAAGAGAAAACTGGGAAAAACGGATTTGGAGCTGACAACAGTCGGGCTTGGCACCTGGGCGATGGGCGGACCATGGGAATTCGGCTGGGGACCGCAGGATGACGACGAAGCTATCGACGCGATACTGTGCGCCATGGAAGAAGGAATCAACTGGATAGATACCGCACCCGCTTACGGGCTGGGTCATTCTGAGGAGTTAATCGCCCATGCGCTCAAACAGAGTACGTACAAGCCGATTATTGCGACCAAATGCGGCATCCTTTGGAACGATAGAAAAGAGAAGGTCACTTGCCTGAAAAGAGAAAGCATCAGACAGGAATGCGTAAACAGTCTCAGGAGGCTCGATGTCGAGGTCATCGACATCTATCAAATGCACTGGCCTGACCCTGAGGAAGATGTCGAGGAAGCCTGGGAGGAAATGATCAGACTCGCTGACGAGGGAAAGGTTCGTTATATCGGCGTCTCGAATTTTAACGTCGCGCAGCTCGAGAGAATTCGCAAAATGAGACAGCCAGTATCTTTGCAGCCTCCTTATAACTTGCTGAATCGCAAAGTGGAAAAGGAGCTTCTGGATTATTGCGATCAGCATGAGATGGGAGTAGTTACTTACAGTCCTATGGGAAGAGGCCTGCTCACCGGCGCATTCAGCCACGAGCGTCTGGCAAACTTATCACCGGACGACCACAGGCTCAGAAGCCCTGAATTCCGCGAGCCCCGCTTCAGTACAACGCTTGAGCTTGTCGCACTACTGACGAAAATTGCCGAGCGAAATAATAAGACCTGTGCTCAACTGGCGATAAGCTGGGTGCTGCGCAGGCCTGAAGTCACCTCAGCTATCGTGGGAGCGAGAAGGCCCGAGCAAATCAGGGAAACATCACCCGCTTCGGGCTGGAATTTGAGCCCGGCGGATATTAAAGAAATCGAAAAACTTCTGAATGAGTTTCAACAAAAAATATGATGACTTCTATATTTTGGTGAACAATGACAAAGAATTATGATATTTATTTCAGTCCTCTTGTGGAAAGAAATGCGTCTAAAGAAATGTCTGAGCTTTTCGGAGCACAGAAAAAATTCAGCACGTGGCGCAGACTCTGGCTGGAACTCGCCAGAGCAGAGAAAGAGCTTGGTCTCCATATAAAGCAATCCCAGATAAGCCAGATGGCCAAGCATCTCGACAATATTGATTTTGAAAAAGCGGCTATGTATGAAAAGCAGTTCCGTCATGATGTCATGGCACATGTTTATACGTTTGGCGACGCGGCGCCGAAAGCCGCACCTGTCATACACCTCGGCGCCACAAGCTGCTATATCGGTGACAACGCTGATTTGATAATCATGCGGGAAGCCATGCAATTAATCGCTGCCAAGCTTGCGGCTGTAATAAACCTGCTTGGCAAATTTGCTGAGACTTATCGCGACATGCCAACACTCGGCTTTACTCATTTTCAACCCGCGCAATTGACCACAGTTGGAAAAAGAGCAACGTTATGGTGCTACGAGTTTGTCCTGGACTTGCAGGAAATAGAAAGACGGATAGACGGCCTGCACTTCCGCGGCGTAAAAGGTACAACTGGGACACAGGCATCCTATCTCGAATTGTTCGAAGGAAATCACGCCAAAGTCAGGAAACTCGATAAAGCTGTAGCTGTCGCGTTCGGCTTCAAAAAAATCTGCGCCGTGACAGGTCAGACTTACCAGCGAAAAACAGATACGATGATTGTGAACACGCTCGCTCTAATCGCGCAGTCGGCACACAAGATGTGTAACGATATTCGCCTGCTCGCAAACCTGAAGGAAATCGAGGAGCCTTTTGAAAAAAGTCAGATTGGCTCTTCCGCGATGGCTTACAAAAGAAATCCGATGCGATGCGAAAGAACTACAGCACTAAGCAGATTCGTACTGAGTCTCGCGACCAGCCCGGCAATGACGGCCAGCGAGCAGTGGCTCGAAAGAACGCTTGATGACTCCGCCAATAAAAGAATCGTAATCCCGGAAGCATTTCTTGCTGTCGACGGTATTCTTCAAATCCTTATCAATGTCACTGACGGCCTGGCAGTCTACCCGAAAGTCATAGCTTCACACGTCGAAGCCGAATTGCCGTTCATGGC
>JARRRJ010000479.1:1427-4075 GCA_037380865.1 Sedimentisphaerales bacterium | reverse complement strand
CTGATCAGCTCGCAGAGGTCACAGCAGGTACCGATATGCCGATTCTTACAGGCGAGGACATGTATGGCTTCATCGAGGCACAGCCGCTGTTCGATTCAGGGGGAATTGACTTCTTCCACCCGGATCAGGCTACATTCGGAGGAATCCACCAGCCGAGACTTGCCGCTATTTATGCACATTCCAAGGGTATTCGCACCGCGTTACACTGTTCGGGCGGCCCTTTCTCGTTTGTAGCGAGCCTCCACATTGCGGCCGGTATCCCCGATTTTCTTGCTCTGGAACACCACTACATCGATAACTGGTGGTATGACAGCCTGGTTGACGGCATTGAAAAGCCGTTGGTTAATAATGGATATGCAGCTGTACCCGATGGGCCCGGGCTGGGCATAACACCAAACGCGGCCAATATGAGCGCGCACGGCGCCTCACAATGGATCCACGTATAGAATCCATACGGCTGGGTTGAATGGCGAGACGTCCCTTGGAGCTGTTTCCTGAAGTCATCCGCTCCGGAGCTTCCAGGAAAAATTGACAGTGGAATTATTTTTTTAATCACTAAGAGCGCCATGATGCTGCCAAAGGGCAGTCGCTGTGTCAACAAGGTCGTGTTGCCTTTACGCTTAGCGCAAATTCACGATTTCATGACGTGTCAGATTTCGCGGTTTCTCAGTTGTCTTTTTCGCGAAGATTGTTGGGATTATATCGAATAGTCGCGCTGCCGTGTCGATGCAGCGAGCCGCTTTGCATTATGTTTCCGCTTGTCGCCTGCTGCGTCCGCTGCGCGGACTGCTCGACGTTTCCTGCAAGAATCTCGTCTGCGCAGTCAATCAACTCTGTGATATAGGAAACAGGCCGGGCTTCGCCGTGTCCCGGAAGAAGCTGGTCGTACTGGTCTTTCCATTTCAGCAGACGCTCCATACTTTTCTTATAGGTCTCCAGCGGCACATTCGAAATATGCATCCATGTTTCTTCGTTGGCCGTATCGCCGCCGAACAACATCTTTTCACCGGCATCGAGCAGACAGATACTCCCGGGCGTATGTCCTGGAACCGCGATAACTTCGAGCTTCTTTCCCCCGAGATCAAATACATAACCGTCCCTGATCGGTACAAGCTCTGTATCGCCGCCATATCTCTTTGCCGCTTCCAGGTCAGCTTCGCCGATATATACCTTTTCGTAGGGGTTGTTGCTGCCGGAATGGTCGGGATGCGCATGCGTGTTGACGACGAGCAGAGGAAGCGGCGTGAGAGCCTTGATATCTTCCGGAGTAATATTGCCGCGATTTCCTGTATCGATAAGCAAAGCCTTCTCCTTGCCGACTACCAGGTACATATTGACTGACGTGCCGGGAGTCAATCGCATTACACCGCTCATCAGTGTTCGGTGCATCTCAGGCTGCGCTGCCGGCATTGTCCCCCTGCCCCCGCCGCGCCGGCTTGCCTGACCATCCGCCGCACTCGAAGGCTGAGTAATTGCCGCAGCCATCAGAGAAAGTGAAACAACAGCACAAACCAACATTAGTCTTCTTGCCTTTAACATAATCGAACCTCCATAACAGATACCCCAAAACTTTACCCTGCATAAACTTCTTCGCCCAGGTCCACATTAAAGTGCAACCCAATATACCACCGCCGCATTCTATGTGAAAGTAAAAAGTACCGCGCTGCTCGTCAGAAGGACGAACGTTAGAGACTTTTGA
Source organism: Sedimentisphaerales bacterium (assembly GCA_037380865.1). GTDB lineage: Bacteria > Planctomycetota > Phycisphaerae > Sedimentisphaerales > Anaerobacaceae > JAFGPS01. The sequence continues at coordinate 2,376 of JARRRJ010000479.1, read as the reverse complement.
AAACACCTCACTAATTTGTGAGCGAGTTTGACGTGATTCTTCGCAGTTTGACTAAAACACGCCGCTAAGTATTCGATGATTAAGAACGACTTACAAATACAGTTTGAGTCTTTCAGTTAGCCTGTTCCACAGTTGTGACAAGTTCAAGAAATCTGTCCGCCCCAATCCAATAAAGCCCTTCGCTCGTGCCGATATAAAGCCTGTCGTCAAGGGCACACAAAGAAAAGAACAATAAATCCGGCTCGCTGATAATACATTGAATCCTGTTTGAATATGGCTCACTTATATACAGCCCGTTGCCCGTTGCGAATATTAGCTGTCCTTCCCACAATGTGAAATCATTTACATAAGAAAGCTCAATACCTTGATAAGACAATAAAACATCATTAGCAGATGATGGTTTTGGATTCTTATCAATTACACGATTTATACGATAATCTCCGTCATAATTTCTGACCACTATTTGTTTAAATCCTCTTTTGGCAGCAGGAACCGAGAAAACGGGCACAGGTCGTTTCGACCATTCCATGATTTGTCCGTTAACCTCTTTGATGAGCTGGGGCTTATTTTCCTGACCATCTATTTCATGTATATTTTAATTACTGTTTATTATTATTCGCATGTCAGCGGCCGAATCCCTTTTTCTGCCTAATTCTTCTATTTTATACGTGTCCGGCTCCATTCGATATATGTATGTCTCGATATTTAATTTAATAGTGATACCGATTATGAAATAGTCACTGAAGCTGCATACATAATCAAGATTTTGACTTGGAAAACCGGAATTGTCGGGAGTGAAGTTTTTTGTCGTGTTACTATCGATGTCCAATAGATAGAAACCATTTGTTTGTGTTGCTATCCCTATATATTTTCCTGTCTGTGCAATATCATATACCCCTCCGGTTACTCGTTCCAGAATTTCTGCTTTTTTTGCATTTGGCCGGAACCT
>JARRRJ010000479.1:0-1323 GCA_037380865.1 Sedimentisphaerales bacterium | reverse complement strand
AGGCTATACAGATGCCCATCCTGCATTGCAAAATAGAAACGGTTGAGCATCCTGATTAACCGAGTTTGATCAAGCATAGTACCGCCTCCTTCGGGAGCCCCCTCAAGGTATTCGGCAAGAAGATCATAGCCTTGTTCATATTTGCCATGCTCGTACAACTGAGGCAGCAAAGAATTTAAGTCGTTCATTATATCACCAGGAAAAAGACTGGTTTTTATTTTAAAGATTAAGAACTTCTCTTTTAGGTCCGCAGAATCATCTTCTAAATTGTATTTTTTTAACACTCTTTCGTAAGTATAGAATAAATTACTAATATTGTTGTAGTATATTGACATACCGTACTTGTGAGTTTTTGAAACTTCTACCGCTGCGTTTAATGCATCTCGAAAGTGCCCTGCAAACTCGATTGGAGCATTTGTTATATTCCGGGTCTCATCTTTCCTTTCAAAATAAAGTTCCAAGTAGAGCATATGACCAATAAAGCGGAGAAGTGGAGACTCTTCAGTCACCAATAACTTTGAAACCTTAAGAAACTCCTGCCTGAATTGCTGTAAGTCTTTTGATTCGATTGCCGCTACTCTTATATAATGGAACAAATTAGAAAATCCCCCCACGCTATTTTCTCCATATTCACGTGCAGCTTGAATAAAGACTTCACTTAGCCAATTGTTATCTTTTCCCGATGCAAGCAGTTTCTCTACGGCCGCGAGAACTTGACCATTTGTCCAGTGCTCTTCTTTGCGAGTATTCCAAATATGTTCTGACGCTTCAATAGAAGGCGGGATTCTATTTATGAAAACTTCATAATAGCTATCTCGGGTATTCGGATTACTCTCAAGTAAATATGCACGCTCAATGAAATCTATCGCTGCTTTGTGGAAATTTTCTTTTGCTGTATCTGAAATATTGTCGTTCCAATCCTGAGACATTCCATTAAGAACATTTCCTGCACATACCAAGACCGGAATATCATCACCTTTAAAAAGCATAGCGCATTCAAGCAAATGCAAGGCTGGTTCTAATTCCTCAACCGTATCAATCTGGTTTTTACTATAATCATTTACTGAAGGTGTATTTGGCATGAGTTGGAAGGCCTGTCTTCTAAATTCTTCGAATTCCTGCTGTGAAAAGGTTCGCCTCTGGCCGGAGGCCAAATTAGTTCTTACTTCGCTTGAGACTTGCTCGATTAATTTCAACGCCTGCCCGGTTACGATTTCGGGCCGGTTGCTGTAGCATGAAAGTTGAACTTTGCGATTTTTGCACAGTCCCGTAGGAGATACAACAAATAAAGTAAAGTCAAGCTCAGCGGCCGGCTTTGTAAGG
>JARRRJ010000478.1:0-2657 GCA_037380865.1 Sedimentisphaerales bacterium | reverse complement strand
ATTGAAAAGGTGCCTTTAATTAAATCGTCCGTTTTATTGGGGGAACCTCAGTCTGTCCCCTAATATCCTTCCAACAAAAAATGGATTGAGAGCATTGGGAGCGTTGTTGGTGTGTTGTATAGTTGGGCTGGCCAGGATCTGTACCACACAGCAGGCACGTCGCTCGCTAACCGTATAAGCCTTGATCAAATAATCGGTCATGGCTCGTTGCTCCGCCAGACTTACCACTTTTTTGCATTGATATCCTTCAGCATACGGATATCCAATGCCTGCTCCGTAATCATCTTCTTCAGCTCGGCATTTTCCCGTTCCAGGTCCTTTAGTCGCCGCACTTCCGAGGTGTCCATTCCCCCATACTTCTGGCGCCACCGATAAAAGCTCTGTTCAGAGACGTTGTATTTGCGGATAACTTCCCGCACGTTACCCAATTGCTCGGCTTCTTTTAATATTTTGATAATTTCTTCTTCTTTGAATCGTTTAGCCATTGTGCCTCCAGTTGTATAAGTCTAACATTCTAACTGGACGGAAATCTTGGGCTGGCCACAAGTACTCTCCAGGCATAAACTCTGGAATGACGGGGGGAGAGGCACGAGGAGAAATTATGGAGAATAATAAAAAAGCTTTTGTGTAAGGATATTCTCATCTTCATCGACCACTTCAATCACCCAGGGGCCTACCCACTTTACAGGTATATTTTTACTGGTCCAAACCCGCCAGCGCGGGCCGCGCACGTGAAATGAAAGCTCAAATATGGTTTTATTGTTGTATTTCCAGCGATGGGTCACGCGATGATTGGCATAATTTTTTATCTCGGTAAAAAACATAATTTTATTCCTCACGGGAGTACAGACATTGTCCACTGGTTCTCGTTGCTTGACGCCAGTGGTTAACAGTGCCCGGGATACATTCTTTGTTTTGAATAACGAATTGGTATCATGCTCTTCGACAAAATCATCGTCTTCATAGGTTTCGTACAAATCTTCCCTGCCGTGATCATAAAAATGCAGAATACTTTGAGACTCATCTGCATATTGTTGTTTAAATGCTTCAGAATTAATGTCACAGTTTTTATCCTTTTTACATAGCCTGACGAGCTGGCGTAGTCTGGAAAGCTCGGCGATAACCAGGTCATTATCAATGCATTGGTATTCAGCGGATGCATTCTTGATCTTGATTGCCTGGTGTGCCAGTTCGTCTGATTGTTGCTGGGTAAGGTTTTCATCTTTATCATGCTCTTCAATGCAGCTATCGAATGCTTTTTTGTGTTCGCAGGCATTTTCACATATTGATTGAATAGTCCCGCTAATGAGTCCGGTGCTTTTTAGTAGCAGTGAATTGTTTGCACTGGCGATACAGCTTTTCTGAGAATTATTGAAACGGTGTAATGCGTAATTGCAGGCCGCTAAATGGTCCGCATCAAGGTTTTTGGGAGGTGATGTAGAAAGGCTACAATTGAGTTCGATACCCATTTTTTCGCGCAATTGCTCAGCAAAAGATTGGCGCGAATTCGAATTCTTCTGGATATTCCGAACAGCAAAGCCATTTATTCTTTGGGAGGCGGCTATGGTTTCCTGGTTAATGGCATTGCTGAATCCAACAGTGACGACTTCTTCAGGAACAACATAATCACTCACTTTCTTAACAATATTCTTGCCTTTATCTAATAATTGTTGTCCTACTTCTTTGGATTTTTCAATGGCCATATCGGCAGTATTTTCGACGCCTTCCGCGTATATATCTCCCAGCTTTTTTACATCCTCTTTGAGTTTATCTGAGGTATTTTCAGCATTATCAATGTATCGTTCTTTAAATTTCTGTGTGCCCTCTATGATTTTTTCGGAAGCGGTTTTTTTGAGCTTTTGAGACTTTTCAGCTATTTTTTCGACTGAAAATTCCTCTTCAGTGTCTTCCATGTTAGCGCTTATTAACCACGCTATTAAGAGGTACAACATAAGAGGGATGAGGAGGAATTTTATACGATATGAATTATTCATTTTTTCACCGGTAGGGAAACAGGGGTAGACTCGGCATAACTACGACGGAAAGGGCAAGATTAGTAAAATACAGCAGTGAATATCACATTCTTGGGTAGGAGAGGAGATTCAACAATTATATTATAGTACCAAACTTGCTCCCTCAATTTCTCGGTCTTTTATCAGATAGTCTGAGTGGCTTTTGTCGTCTATTGTCAATAAAAACAGTGTCTTATGGAGTTAACGATTGTTGTCATGACAAATCTTGACAGGTCAAGACTTCCTGGCTACAGTTTTTCCTATGGCCACGATTAAAATCAGCTCCAAAGATGAAGAGACAGCATGGGAAGATCTTAAAGCCTTAGCCCAGGAATCCCACAAAAATATTTCCGGGGTGTTGACGGAAGCAATCAACGATTATGTGCGTAAACACAGGCTGCGTCCTGCGGTTATGCAGCACCTCGAAGATTCACTGGAAGAAAATGAAGAGCTAGGAAAGCTGTTTGCCAAGTAATACCATCCAGTTCGTTTCATTAGATGAAGCCGTTGCCATTCACGAGCGTTTAATCAAAAAGTATGGTGGTAAATCAGGTTTACGCGATTTAGGCTTGCTCGAGAGCGCGCTTTATAGACCGCAGACTGGCTACTACAATGATCTTGCGCAAATGGCTGCTGCGTTGTTTG
>JARRRJ010000477.1:0-2658 GCA_037380865.1 Sedimentisphaerales bacterium | reverse complement strand
TATTGGGAAGCATGCCTGAAATTCCTTCCTGCTGTCATACCAGTCGAGCTGCAATTCCAGCTTAGAGGCTTCGTCCCTTACTTCTCTGCTGTAGGTATACTGAATTCCGATTGGATTGTAAGTTTCGATCCTTTCTTCTATAAAAGCCAGGCATGCTTCCCAATACGCCGCGAATTTCTCCCCGTCAAAACTGTCGAAACCAGCCGCTTTAACCTGTTCGTCAAGAACATTCTTTATTCTTCTCGCAAGCAACTCTTTTTTCTCTTCAAGAAGCTCGTACAGAGTTTCATAGTAACATCTAAGCAGTATATTCGTCTGGGTCATAAGTTTCACGTATAATAACTTTAATCAAAATAACAGAAAGACCATTCTCCTGGAACTTCTGTACCTGACCATTATATATTAAAGTCTCCGCCCTTTCCCCAATATTTTTCACATGAAGATACAAATATCACTTTTATGAAATAAAGTCCTTGCACTATTTTTGTATTTTCTGTACTGTTTGAATCCAAATGAAGGGAAATTTATATAAGCAGCACGAGATTCAAATGAGTTCGAAGCGAGCAAAACATACACTCGTTTTAAGAATATGAACCTGATGAGTCCTTAGTATTTAATATTGTGAGGAAACATAATGAATCGAAACACATATCTCGGCATCCTGGGAATCCTGTCTTTTATTTTCGGAACTATCCAATTAATTATCATAATAAGCTATCCTATGCTCGGTTATCTGATTTTTAAGACAACTGGAGGATCATACAGTGTTACACAATATAAACACAATATCCCGGTGGGAACGTACATAATTACTTTTGTGCTCTTTGCTATTGCGACTACTGTTACCTGGATAATTTGTATAAGCAAAGACAACAGCGAGACATAAATCCCTCGAGTGGTTGAGTGGAAAAAATGCTGTTCAAAATTTATGGAGATTGATACTAATGGTAAAGAATAGCAAGACTTCAGGTTGGGTATTTTTACTGCTTTTCAGCCTTCCTTTTATTGGTTTTGGTTCTGGTCTGGGATACTCGGCTGTTTCGTGTCTGGTTAAATGGCAGGCTATGAAATCGTGGGAGGAAGTCCCCGCGACAATACAGAGTGCCAACCTGGATGTTAAACGCAAAACAAGTCACAGCAAAGGCAGGACCAGTACATCGACTACGTATAAAGTAACAGCAAGCTACATATATAACTACAATGGTACTTCGTATAGAGGCACTCGCGTCACAATGCATTCAGGCTCGGATAGTTTTTCATATCATAGGGACATTTACAAGCAATTGTCCAAATGCAAAGAATCCGGGCAAACCTTCCCATCTTATGTCAATCCGGACAATCCATCGGAAGCAATTCTGTTCCGTGTCCCGCGTTGGGAAAAAGTCTATTCTTACTTTGCTCTAATGCTCCTTTTCGGTGGCGTGGGCATAGGATTGTTTTACGCAGGATTGCGAAACAGGCACACTAAACAACAAGAAGATAAACTCAAGGTACTTTATCCATCAGAGCCCTGGCTCTGGAAAAAAGATTGGCGCGACGGCCAGATTTCTTCTCATTCTAAAAGTAAAATGATTTCTACAGCCGCTGGTGCATTGATTTGGAATATTATGGCATCGCTGGGTTTAATTTTATTGTACGGGGAATTTCGAAAAGGAAATTATCTGGTTCTCATATTTTTGATTTTTCCACTTATCGGAATCGGATTGGCTATTTGGGCTGTAAGACTAATATTGCACTGGTTTAAGTTCGGTCAATCTTCCTTCGAAATGCAGTCCGTACCGGGCGTTATAGGAGGCGCTCTGAGAGGAAGGATCCACACTAAAGTCAATATCAAACCTCAGGATGGATTCCACCTGACTCTAAGCTGTATCAATCGTGTTACTACTGGTTCCGGGAAACATCGCAAGACGCGAGAACACATTCGCTGGCAGGACACATGTGACATTGCCCATGAAATGTACGAATATGACCCGTCCCGTTCAGTTATTCCCGTGTTATTCAGTATTCCTTATGACAATCCTGAAACGAGTGATGAAAATCCGAAAGACAAGATCCTCTGGCGTTTGAAAGTCAGCGCAAAAGTCCCGGGGGTGGATTATACCGCGTCTTTTGAAATCCCTGTCTTTCGCACGCCGCAAAGCTCAAAAGATTTTGTTTTAAATAAGAGTTCTATTTCGGGATACAAAGCGCAGCAGAATCCTTCAGCCGCTCTCGAAACAGAAGGTATTCGCGCTGAAGCATTGCCTTCCGGGGGAAAACGCTACATCTTTCCGGGCGCCCGCAATAAGCGAGCAGTTCTATCCCTGCTCGTGTTTCTTTTCTTGTGGACAGGCGTAGTACTATTTCTTTTCAAAGTTAAAGCACCAATTATTTTCCCGATCATTTTCGGATTTATTGATATTATTTTGCTCTGGGCGTTTTTGGATATGTTATTGTTCAAGAGCAGAATAGATATTGAGCCGCGAAGTCTTTCCATTGCGAAGGGATTATTTGTTCTCAAGAACAATCTAAATCTTAATTCTAACGATATCGAGGGCTTCAAAATAAAAAGCGGCATGACTCTTGGCAACAGGCTGTTCTACAACTTAAACGTCACCGCTAAAAACGGTCAGAATTACTTAATTGCCAAAAGCCTGACGAATCGACGCCTGGCAGAAA
>JARRRJ010000476.1:0-3084 GCA_037380865.1 Sedimentisphaerales bacterium | reverse complement strand
GAAAATTTTTTTCGCGCGAAGATAACGGCATCAGGTCTAGTATTATATAGTTATTAAGCATTCCCCTCTCCTACCAAAGAATGTGGTTTTCATTACGATATGTTACTCGTCTTACCCCTTTTCCTTTTCTTTTTCATTAGTGCGTAAATCTGATATCGTTGTTCCTGGGTAAGCTGTGTGTAGCCTCTCATTTGTGCGCCTCTTACTTTGGTCGGTGAGAAAAGCCGTAATGTTACCGCAGCTTACCTACTTTGACCAAAGGCTTAAGTTGCACTTACAAATTGAATTCACGAATCAATGTGAGGGAAAATAATGAAAGAGTTTTTATCGTCACTGGCATTGGGAGTGTTTGCCATGGTCGCGACATCGGGTTTTGAACAGGCACACGCCAGCAATGATTCTATAAAGAAAACTGGTTATCAAACCTGGCTGAACGTCTACAGAAAAAGAATGTCGCTTCTCTTTCGTTAGACGGTAAAACGCCCGCTGATGTTATATCGGCCATCAAGTTTTTGAAGGAGAAAGGATTTAAAAAAATCAGTTTAGTAGGCGGTAGTATGGGCGGCGCAGCAATTCTTGGTGCACTAGATAAAGAAACAAATATACGGATCGATAAGGTAATTGCCCTCGCCCCTGCCGGTGGAAACGCACTCAAAAGTAAAAAAATAAAAAAATTATTTATAGTCGCTAAAAATGATAGCTTGGGATTATATTCAGATGTGAAAACATTGTATGAAAGGTCATCGGATCCGAAAAAATTCGTGGAATTTGAAGGGTCAGAGCACGCCCAGCATCTTTTCAAAAGTTCTCATAAGGAAGAGCTATCGAGGCTAATTGTCGACTTTATAATAAGTTAAAATGAAAAACCGTGACCAACAATTATCTTAGCTTAAACCAGGGGGCTCTGGGCGCCTTAAAGCCAGATTACTGCTGGAAATCATCAGCTTTTTCTACTTGCTTTAGAGAGCCTCTTCGCTGGCCAGGCTTGACATTACGCAAAAAAGTGAAAGAACATATACACAGACATTTATTGAACGTATTGGATAGGTCAAGTCGTGGTGACGCAATGTTTGTTGTTGGCGCGTTTTAGTCAAACGTAGTTATATTGTTCACGAATGCCGATCTTTCAGAATAATTGAACTCCTTTTCGGCATACATAGTCGTATTTATCTTACTGTCAGTAGCGTCCGTGATTATTACAGCGACTGCTTCCATCGCCCTTCTTAATGCGAAGAAGATGCATTCTGCTAACCATGACGCACTTATGGATATGTACAAGGAAAGCGCCGCAGACAATTATTACCCCGCCGTTGGCCTTAAGGTCGCATCAACTCCGGACCAACCTACACATGATAATTGTTGTAACGACTGGAACTCTCGGCATTGCAATTCCTATCTTATTGGTGATTTTTAAATCATGAGCGCCTTAAAAACGGATCAAGCCGGGTACTTTACCGCGCTACACCTTCGCTCCCAATCAGGCCCGCCGCCGCTAAACACCGGTTATCGCACCGTTAGGCTTAAACAGATATTGTTATGATAACTTTGAAAGCCATTTACTGAAAACGACTTCAAGAAACATTATGACCATATCATTCAGGGTTATGCTGATCAAGCGATCACTGCGGGAATCTGGACATCAGAGGAAGCACATGCGCTGTCCAGCGAAGAAATTAACAAAATGCTTCCCGAGGGGATCGATACTCCGAATCATTTGCGAATCTTTTCCTAATTTAAGATGGGTGTCCGTGTTTGCGTTTTGGTGACACAGTAGTGACGCACACTTACCATAAAAGTGTTGCCTGAATTGAGTATTAGGTTGTCCCTTTTAATCAATCTAATGGTTGCGATTGAGTAGTTTAAATGATTAATTGAATCTTATTAATAGTTGGCACAACGCTAAATATCCCCATTTTAATTTCTCAGTAAAGCAGTACATTTTATGAGCACATATAAATCAGGTTAATAATAGTTATCGATTTTTATTCATAGGCAGATATCATTGCCATGATTAGTGTCATAAGTAATATCTGACAAATTATTTGATAAAGGTGAGTTTGCGGATACTATTCGTTGTTGTAAATATAAAATCATAAATTAATAACCTACGAGATATTAGAATAATAGAATTGTAAGGTTATATTTATCAAACGCATGACAACAATGTATACAAAGACATCTCGCGCCCCAAGTCTCATTCTACGGATACTGATATTTTCAGTCATCTGGTGGATCATCACATACGGAAACCTGGCATCCTGGTGGATTGGAGTGCCAGCAGTGGTAATAGCTGTGTTCACTAGCAAGTATTTGATGGCGCCGACAAACATAAACTGGTATGAATTGTTTAAATTTTCACCATTTTTTATTAGCCGATCACTTGTGGGAGGCATTGATGTTGCTCGGCGTGCACTTCATCCAAAGCTTCCCATTGCTCCAGTATTAATTGAATATCCCTTGCGATTACCCAGTGGGTTACCGCAAGTCTTTTTTATCAATATTGTCAGCTTATTGCCGGGTACATTTATCGCGGACATAAAAGACGATGCTTTAGTAGTGCATATACTCGATGAAACGAGCGGATTCATCGACGAACTCAGATCGGTTGAACAGAGTATTGCGAAAATATTTGTTGTAACTTTGAAAGAGAGAGAAAGCAACAAAGGAAAATGAGATGAAACGATTCAAAAACATACTGTGTGTTGCAAAACCTGGAGAAACAAGCAGGCCAGCCATTGAGCGTGCAATCTCGCTAGCACAACAAAATCAAGCCAGCTTGACAATCGTTGGCGTAGTACAAAAGGTCGTGGCTGGTATCAATATGCCTGAAGGAGGTCCGATATCAAACGAGCTACAGGCGGCCATTAAGCGTGAACATGAAGAACGCCTGATGCCATTAATTAATCCCTATCGCGAACAAATAGATATCGATTTCAAAGTGCTAACCGGTGAGCCATTTCTGGAGATCATTCGCCAGGTATTACGATGCGGTCATGATTTAGTGATAAAGGTACCGGAAACACAAGACTGGTTAGATCAATTTTTGGGTAGTGAAGATATGCACCTGCTGCGTAAATGCCCTTG
>JARRRJ010000475.1:0-2660 GCA_037380865.1 Sedimentisphaerales bacterium | reverse complement strand
GCGGAAGATGCCGCGCGGTTAGCTCGACCATTGTTTGCGTTCGAATTCTTGGCATATGCCGGTTCGGCTATAATGATTAAGGCCGAAGCCAGCATTAAAAACGCCAACCTCAACTTTTGCTGGAATTGTGGCCTTAACATGATTCGGCTCCTTTCAACTAATTTACAAACATGTTCTTTTCTATAAGTTTAAGGCACGTTTTCGAGCCTGAGTAACGCTTTTATTTACTTTTTTATTCTCTTATTGTTTGACTTTTTGCAGGATTTCTTGCTAACAGGCTCTCATTCAACTATAATTCACCATTTTAGACGCTTAAATAACAGGATATAAATATGGCAAAGACAATTTCTGAACAAATTCACATGCTCAGACGCGGTACAGTCGAAATTCTGAACGAGATCGAGTTGTCGGAAAAACTCACTGAAGCTGTTAAGACAGGAAAACAATTGCGAATCAAGCTTGGGCTTGACCCGACTTCGCCTGACATACATTTGGGTCATACAGTTGTTCTTCGCAAGATGCGCCAGTTCCAGGACCTTGGCCACAAGGCTGTATTGATAATCGGCGATTACACTGCACGAATTGGCGATCCTACGGGTCAGAACGCTACCAGGCCTATACTTTCACCGGAGCAAATTGAGCAAAACGCACGAACTTATTTCGAACAGGCGGGAAAAATTCTCGATACATCCGAGGAAAAGCTTGAAACCAGTAACAACAGCGAATGGCTTGAAAAGCTCACTTTGATGGAACTTATCCAAATTGCCGCGAAAAAAACTGTCGCGCAAATGCTCCAGCGCGATACATTCAAGAAACGACTCGATGCCGGTGTAGATGTCTACACGCATGAATTTCTCTATCCTCTGATGCAGGGTTATGATTCCGTTATGATACATAGCGATGTCGAGCTGGGCGGTACTGACCAGACTTTCAATAATCTCGTTGGCCGCGATATCCAGAAAGCTTACGGCCAAAAGCCCCAGGTTGTCATCACAATGCCCATCCTCGTGGGCCTGGACGGCAAAGAAAAAATGAGCAAGTCAAAAGGCAATTACATTGGCGTAACAGACGAGCCAAACGACATGTTCGGCAAGGTCATGAGCATTTCCGATGATATGATGGAGAATTATTTCACTTTGTTAACTGATTTACCGAGCGAGCAAATTGCCGAACTGGTCAATCCTGAGAAAACTCATCCCAAACAAGCGAAAGTCCTTCTTGGCAAAACGATAGTTGCACAGTTTCACGGCTATGAAGCAGCTGAAGCGGCTGCCGCTCATTTCGATAAAGTATTCGCTCAAAAACAGATTCCCGATGAAATCGAAGAATTCGAACTGAAGTCGGAGCCAATTTCCATAAAACAACTTCTGCTGACCTGCAAACTCGCGGAAACAGGAGGCCAGGCAAAACGTCTCTGTGCCCAGGGGGGTGTCTCGATCGATACGAAAAAAGAAAGCGACCCAAATCTACAGATTATCCCTTCCAATGGAATGATAATCCAGGTTGGGAAAAGAAAGTTCGCCAAAATCACGATTAAAAGCTGAAATTGCTATTTTCTTAACTCTTAGAACACGCGCCCGACATCATCTGCTTTTGCCAAACTTGTCAAACAACCTGCGGCACAGACAGCAACTATTGATCCAGAAGGCCCAGTTGTATATTGTCAAAACCGATCCAGCTCTCACCGTTTGCAGTAGTATTATCAATTTCGATTCCCAGCCGCTTACCGATAGAATCAGGAGCGCTCGCCGCATTGAAAATCAGGGCAAAACGCTTCATTTCACCACTCAACTGAGCATCCCTGACAGAAACGGGAACACGCGTGTCTTCGTCGTCGTAATACAGGCTCATTTGCAGAGTCGTAGCTTGCCATGTGTTCCTTGCATCCAATACCAGTTTGATAACGTCACCTTCTTCTATCACATGATCGGTCAATTGCCAGACGGAAGGATCGGAGCCTTTCATGAATCCGCTCCAGATACCGTCTGTAGCGCCCTGGCCTGTTTCGACGCCGGAATCCTCAGGAGCGCTGTCACTAAACCAGCCGGGGACGTCCACAGCCGGAGTGCCATCTATGCCTTCGCCATCCCAGCCCTTGATCTTTTCCGTGCCGGGAAGTTCGAAACTGAAATTCTCTACCGGAATCGGTTCCGCAGGCTGCACTACAGTCAGTTGGATATCATCCAGATAGATAGTTCCTTTACTTCCTGTTGCACCCATTCTTTCGACACCAATTGTTATGCTGCTTATGTTGCCCAGGTCCACGCCAGGCATCGAAGGAATATCTATTTGCCATTCCTTCCAGGTTGTGCCAGCTATATCTGCAAAATTGGTATCATAGACAATCTTGGCATTATTCAGCTTCACGTAAATCTGGTCAGTAACAGGATTATTTGGATCACCCCTGAACCATATGACCAGGGTATTGGCATTGCCTGCGGACCAATCTGAGCCGATCGCAAGGTTAGATGTATCGGCAACGACCTCAGACTTGGTTTCGGAAGTATTGTCGTAATTGAGCGGCGCGGATTGATTGCCGCCGTGAACTATAGTCTGCTCGCAGAAGGGCTCGTACTCGTTTCCCATCTGTGAGCCGCCGTAAGCACTGTTCGTGATCCCGTCTATCCAGGTATCCCATACAGTATAAGGCTGAGTATCGT
>JARRRJ010000474.1:0-2682 GCA_037380865.1 Sedimentisphaerales bacterium | reverse complement strand
GAGGTGCTGTAACCTGCGATCTAGGTAATTTTGATCCCGCTCAAAATAAACAAGTTGTCCTCCAGGCAAAAGTGGCAATAGGAGCTTCAAAACTGCTCTTTAACACAGCAGGGGTATTTGCTGTCGAGACCGATTTGGATGATCACAATAATTCTGTCACAATTTCCACTGCTGTGGAATATGATACATTCCTTCCGATGATTGTCTCGAAGTCAAATTGATCTTCTGGAAGTTATGATTGAAAGGCGATTAATTTATGGAAACAGAGATCTCTGAAAGTTCAATTGTTGTTGTCTCGAAAGACCAGGTGTCGGGTGATCTGATCGATGATGAAGTAGCTATTCTCGGGCTGAAAGACAATGTGTACTATGGGCTTAACGCTGTAGGGGGGCGCATCTGGAACTTGATTCAGGAACCAAAAACTGTTCAGGAAGTACGCGATATATTGCTTGATGAGTATGAAGTTGATTTGGAGACCTGTTCAACAGAATTGATTGCTCTTCTGAAGGATTTGGCTGAAAGAAATTTAATTAAAATCAAGAATGAAGCTTTACCGTAATTTTTTAAGCCTGAGCCCCGATGAAAGAAAATTATTTATCCAGGTTTCATTTACGCTGATTGCCTTTCGAGCAGCTCTTAGACTTATTCCCTTTAAAAAACTTCTACGTTTGATTGATCGATTCAAACCCGCTCCTGTTTCAACGGATTTAGATGCGCTTTATAAAGAGCGATATGTCAGGGCTGTTTCAAGAGCTGGAAATCATGTCCTCAGGAATAATGTTTGCCTTCCGCAAGCCCTGGCAGTTTATACGATGCTGAAACGTCATGGAGAGTCAGCTCAACTACAAATTGGGGTTCGAAAGGACGATCGCGGAGATTTGAAAGCCCATGCCTGGGTGGAAAATAGAGGCCAGGTGTTGATCGGGGGAGTTGGAATTGATCTGGAGCGTTACGTTAAGCTTCATGGATTGAATGGGGTTGTTGTTTGAGCGGGATTTTCGGGATTTATAATTTCGACAAAAGGCCGGCTGATCTCGCTGAGCTAAATCAAATCGCCGAATGTCTGGCACATCGTGGCCCGGATGGCTCAGGGATATGGCATTCTGGGCCGGTTGGTTTGGTACATCGAATGTTGTGGACAACCCCTGAATCCCTCCATGAACAACAACCACTATTAAGTTCTGCTGGCGATCTTGTACTTACGGCTGATGCCAGGATTGACAATCGCGCTGAGCTAATCTCCCGGCTTGCTCTGAACGATCTGCTTCCAAATGAGCTTAGCGACGGGACCCTCATCCTGAAGGCTTATCAAAAATGGGGGGAAGAGTGTGCTGAGAAACTGATCGGCGACTTTGCCTTTGCGATTTGGGACAGCCGGCGTCAAGAAATATTCTGTGCTCGCGGCCCGATGGGTGTAAAACCCTTTTATTATTTCCGTTCGCCCAGCTTTTTCGTTTTTGCCTCCGAGATAAAGGCAATTCTTCAAGTAAAAGGTGTTCCCCGGCATCTCAATGAGCTCATGGTGGCTGATTACCTGGTGCGTGTCTTTGAGGACAAGGCCATTACTTTTTACCAGCAAATTTACAGATTGCCACCCGCTCATTGTATGTCCGTGAGTCCACAAGAATTCAAGCAGCGATCCTATTGGGCTTTGGACCCTTATTATGAAACTCGATTAGGCTCAGATCGAGAATATGAAGAGGCATTTCGTGACGTTTTTACTCTAGCTGTTAAAAGTCGCCTGCGTTCTGCCTATGAAGTTGGTTCTACCTTGAGCGGAGGTCTGGACTCCTCCTCGATAGCAATTACTGCTCGAAACCTGCGTAAACAAGATGGTACCCATATCCCTTTCAAGACATTTTCCGCAATTTTTCCGAGCCTTCCACAAGAAGACCTGGAACTTATCGACGAACGTTCATACATTAAAGCAGTGCTTGCCGGGGGCGGATTTGCCTCCCATATTGTGCGGGCAGATCTTCTCAGTCCGCTAAAAAAACTCGAAGAACTGTTATGGCGCCAGGATGAAGCTTTTTTCGCTCCAAATCTGTACATGCATTGGGCCCTTTATAGCGCCGCTCACCAACAAGGCGTGCGAATTTTCTTGGATGGGATCGACGGCGACGTTACTGTCTCTTATGGATTGGAGTCTTTAGCAGATCTGGCGCGCAGCGGCAGATGGAAAGCTCTCTATAGAGAAGCGCAAGCAATCTCTCGGCAGCCAGGCGTTTCTGCACGCCCTCGTAAGTATATTTTGAGATATGGTTTCAAACCATTAATGCCTAAGCCCTTTATAGAGCTTTGGCAGATTATAAGAGGCGCGAAAGAAAATAACGTTTTTTCTAATACAGCCATCAACAAAGAATTCGCTGAACGCAACGGCATTGAGAAACGCGCCAATAAATTCTTGTACAATGGATTTACTCCTTTCACCAATGCCAGAAAAAAGCATTTGCTCAGTCTGCGTTCAGGAATAATTCCGCTGTCTTTAGAGTTATTGGATAAAACTGCCACAGCTTTTTCATTAGAGCCCAGGTATCCATTCTATGACAGGCGCCTGGTCGAATTCTGTTTATCCTTGCCAGCCGAACAAAAATTATCGAATGGTTGGACACGCAGCATATTGCGCCGCTCTATGGAAGGTGTCTTACCACAAGAAGTACAATGGCGTTTGAGAAAATCAAA
>JARRRJ010000473.1:6078-7994 GCA_037380865.1 Sedimentisphaerales bacterium | reverse complement strand
CCGGCATTAAGTATCATAGGCACGTTGAAGTTCCAGACCATCATCTGGTGAAGCTCGTAAATCTTGTTAAAATCGTAACGAATCCAGACACTATTTGCCCCGGCGCCACTGATCCACATATCAGTCTGGACACTCGAATGCAGGTCCATGTTGTCAGGACTCAATCCTGATTCGTTTATGGTGTCATTCGGGTCATAACCGGTATAGCTGCTCGACGCGCTCGCAGTTATACTCTGCGAAGGCATTTTATAAGCAAGAGGTTCCACTGTAAAACTCCAAACGTTACCTTTATAAGTTCCGGGATTCGATGGAGCATTGACTTCATCGATACGCCAGTAGTAAGTTGTGCTGAAGTTGAGTCTACCAGGATCAAAGCTGTTGGCGTCAAGACCTTCGGTTACAGTGGCACTAAGGTGATTGCTTGTCGAAGCATCATTAACGTCGTTGAAATCGGTGCCGAAAAATACGTTGTGCGTCTCGGCAAAAACTCCGGGTTTCCAATTCAGAATTGTATCTCTTGAAACATCATCTGTTTCATCACCAGGCTGCGGTTTAGCCGCCTTTACCGGTAGTTCACCTTTCATTATTACCTGAATCTCCCCGGCTGACAAAACAGTGTCATACATCCGCACATCATCAATCTTACCGTCTAACACGTATCCTGGGCGACCGCCGATGTACCAGGTACCGCCGGCAGGGTAATACACTCCCGAAGGGAAATTCTGCTCTCCATCGTTAACGCCATCGAGATATAAAGCGAAGATATGGGAATCATTATCATAACTCATCGCTACATGATACCACCTTCCTGTTTCTACTGTTGTATTACCCGGAAACTGACCCCATGAGGAATCGCCGGTTCGGATGACTGGATGAATGCGTCCATCACTAGCCCACTCGTTCAGCGAAAATGTGGGACTGTCGTCTTTAAAGAAGAAATCGCGTCTGCCGGCGGTATCGTTGAAGAAAACCCACATGGCTACAGTGAAAGACTCTGGAGTCACAACATCCGCGCCGGCGTCCACTGTCAGATAATCACTGCTTCCATCGAGCTCAAGAGCATCTCCAAATACACCTTCCGTCCATGTTGGATTGCCGTGAAAAGTACAATTGTAACCGTCGCCGGACGAATCAATTGCCGTAGTACCCGAACCTTCGTCAAGCTTCCAGTGTCCAATAAGGTCAGCCTGAACCAGGCCAGACATGCTTAGTACTGATACAACACACAACAAGAAAAGATTTTTCCGCCACATAATCGTCCTCCTTTTCAAAAAGACTCGAATAAAGAACCAAGAATAAAAATTTTTGAACAAAGAATTACGCCAGCAAAATAACTGGTATTGAGATTCCCGAACATCCCTCCCCTTATTTACCAATAACCATTATTATGACCTTTTTGTTATAAATTCGGCCCAAACCGTGAGTTTGTCTATATATCTTTTTATGATAATTGTTGCTTTTTGTCAACAAAAAAAGCCATTATCCTCTAAATTTCTGCTGCTGTGAGCAATAATACGTTTTATGACAGCCATAAAAGCGACCATTACTTTGCTTCGTTAATTTTCTTTGCCCATTCACCGGCTCGTTCAATTTCGCCTTCCTTGAGAGGTCCTTCTGTGTCTTTCACAAAGAATCCTTCTGGAGCAACAACAATTTGCGCGCCTTTTTTCCTGAGCTTTTCCGAGATAGGCCTGGCAGCATATCCGAACATGTTCACCATAAAACCAAGCACACGCGATTTTATATCATCAGTTGAGATGCGAGTATCGAACGCGGCTGCTTTCATTCCATTGAGACTTTTCGCCGGAATTCGTCCAAGAAAACGCTTGGTCTCGGGTGAAGGTCTGAACGCACGAGTAGCTGAGCCCACAATAAGTAAATTCACACCTTCCAAATTCTTTTGCTTTACATCACCG
>JARRRJ010000473.1:0-6006 GCA_037380865.1 Sedimentisphaerales bacterium | reverse complement strand
ATAAAAAGCTTTTCTATTTCCGCATTATTTGCGCGATCTACAAAGGCCTGAAGTATGGCTCAATTGCCTTCGCTGAATGGTGGTCGATAACAAACTTGTCCCTTTGTTCTTGATCGGAGAATATGTAGAGAGCATATCCACCCCAGCCGCCGCCGCAGTATTTACATGCAAGGCATTTTTCTGTTTCAGTCAAAGGTTTCATTCCCTCGTCTATTTGAAGTTTATAACTCATCTGTACAGCCTGGGCTAATATATTAACATCTTCATTTAAAACTGCCTGGGCAGCAACCTTTCCCGCCTCAAAGATTGCATCGTAATCGCGATTTTTTTCAGCGATATCCGGCGTATCATGTTCCTGTTGCGTATAGTTCAAAGCCATCAATCCTTTGAGCATATTTCCATTACGTTTAATGTGTAATACAGGATACCGCCCGCTTCTCCATGCGCACAATCCTGTTTCCTGTATTATAGCCGGGTCCTGCCAGCCCACACCAAGGTTCAGTTCACTAAGGACACCATCCTCTCCGTTGAGAATTGCCCATGCGCCGCTTCCACCCAGCCCCGAGCGTTTTTCATAATCCCATGAATTGATTGAAACCAAAGGCGAAATTGCGCAATTTACGATAAATCCTCCTTCTCGTGCGAATCGAGGGACATCAAGCCATCCGCCCGAGAAATCCACTCGAAGAGGAGCTTGCCTCGGTGCACGAATCCATTTTACGATGCCGCTTGTTGAGACAGGCTTGAACTCCGGCGGCGTTTTGGGCAAGACACGATATTCTACGCCGTGATGTTCGCAGAGAGAATGTTTCTTGTCAGCGTATTGGTCGTCTTCTGTGACGGCCAAAATATCAGGCTTGAGTCGCAGGAAATGGTCTTTAAAATCCAGTCCCTGTTCCATATTCTCTCCCATAACAACATCATCGACCATCTTGAGCGATTGAATGATTACGCGTTTGTGATCCTGGGGAATCGAAGGACGCCGCTCCTTGTGCGACCATAAAACCTTATCGGAAGCAAAGCAGACAGTAAGGTGGTCACCCAGCGCCTTGCATTCCTTAAAAAACTGAATGTGACCCGCATGAAGAATATCGTAACATCCGGAAACAAACACTTTTCTCATACCTGTTCTCCTGAAGTGACTTTAATACATAATACATTTGCAGATACATGTTTGAACAACATTAAATATGAAAATCAATCTTGTGAAGTTTTATTCATCTATCAGTCCGAACTTAGCTTTTAAAATCAAAGCTTTATTTTCGGATAAATCTCCACCGGAATTGGGATCGGGAGAAGCGATACCTCTGGTTTTGGCGTATGGACTGAAACGCTCCGTGACTTTAGCTAATGTGTATTCAGTGTCAAATTCAATGTTTTTTTCTGAAAAATCGAGTCCATGACCGAATATTTTAAAAGGTATTTCAGGCGATATGTCCATTCTTGATTGGCCATTTCCTTCAATGATTACTCTTGCTTTAATTGAATCCTGGTCATTTGTAAAAAGGGGAGGTTCATAAGATGCAAACAGAATTGAACCTGATTTATTAATTACTTCGTGAGGAGTTGACCATTCCCGAACAATTTTATCATCCTGATATAGTTCTACCCATGTTGTGATAAAGGGCAGCTTACCCTTTGGTATTTCCATGTCGTGGAGGTTAAACTCATATTTCACTAAATCCAAACCGAGAGCTTCCGATAAATCGCTGCCAACAATTACATGTTTGATAACTGGGTTAGAGTCGGAAGCAGGTGATTTGTATTCACAGCCGGCTAAGAAAATTACAGAAGCTCCAACAGCAATTATAAAACTGTATCTGAATATTTCATTAGTCATTGCTTGTCCTTTTCCTATAGTTACAAAATTCTGCAATTTTTTATTTGTCTACGCAAACTGACCGATTTTATGAATATCGTTGTAATAACAGCCAAACATGTAATAACTTAAACACGACTTGTCATTCCCGCGAAGGCAGGTATGACAGTGAGAATCGATCAGTTCGAGATTTTAAACCTATTTTTCGGGAGATAACATTTCCGAGACCTCGTTAAAATTCGGATCTTTGATTTCTATTTTGGCCTTTTTGTATTGTTCGTACAGCCAGATAGTCATTGCGGCTGTTTGATTTTCCTTTTTCAACTGCTCGCGAATTTTATCTTTTACTTCATCGAAAGGTGCATCGTGGTTCCAGTCGCCATACTTCGTATTGTAAGCTTCCCTGATTTCATCTTCTGTCACTGTAACCTTTGTGACTTTGTCCATCAATTTCTGTAAGAGCAATTCATTTTTAACTGATACATAGCTGTTCTTTTTCATGTCGTCAAGATTTTTGGGAACCTGCATTTTTTGCAGTTCTTCGGGTGTGTTGTAAGTGATTTGCAGCAATTCCCACTGGTCTATTCTAAAACCAAGCTCTGCCAGTTTCTCATTATAAATATTGTCTGATTCTGAAGGATTCTTTTGCCATTGCTCCAACGCTCTGTAACAAGCGTTGTTCTTTTCAATGAGCTGCCCGAGTTCGTTTGGATCGATTTTTGCGAATATCTCATCAATTTCAGTATTAACCTCCTGCTCGCTGACTTTTATGCCGTATTTCTTTATATTTTGTTCTATGATGGTTTGTTTTATGTCATTGAGAAGGCTGTTGATCTGGTTTTTTCGCACTGCCGATTCATTACATCGATCATTTTTGTGATTTTCTCGACGTTGCCGCCATATATTTCCTTACCGTTCACGATAGCGATAAGCTCGCGATTTACAGAACCTAAATTGTCATGGGAAGGATATAGTACCAGTACGCTCAGAACGAGAAGCGCTGCGACCAACATCAATATCAGACTTGTCTGGCGTACTCGCATATTAACATCCTGCTATTTCTCTGCCAAGATAATACGAACAATAACAAGCATCATCAAGCTGCCCGAACAAAAACCCAGTTGTGCTCGCGCCTCAAAATTTATACCTGATAACAGTGTTATCTGCAAGAATAAATTATGCTGTTACGGCATGCATGCAGTTTGCTCGTTGCAGAGAAATGTTTTGGAAAAAGGCAATATCGAAGGTTACAATGCACAAGGTCAATCGTTAATTATATGAATAAGTAAGACAGAATAAGCAGGTGAAAATGGATATACGTGAATATCAGGTTTTGGTGTTTCCTTTCAGGAAATGTGACGGTGAACATTTTGAATATGCTGTTTTTCGAAGAATAAGAAGCGGGATGTGGCAGGCTATATCAGGTGGAGGAAAGTCCGGCGAGCCTTTTGTCGAAGCAGTGAAAAGAGAATGCTCGGAAGAAGCAGGCATACCTGAGTCTGCGGATTATTTTGCACTGCAGACGATTAATTCCGTGCCGATACATTATTTTGACGAACAGACGCCTGAGGGAAAATATGTAATCGATGAGCATTGTTTCGCTGTGGATTGTACAGGTATAGAGATTGCCTTGTCGCACGAACATTCCGAATATCGCTGGGTTGATTATAAAAGAGCAAAAGAGATGCTGCACTGGGATAGTAATAGAACTGCATTGTGGGAGCTGAACCAGAGATTAATCGATAATAACTTGATTTCAATTGACAAATACAAAGAAATTTGATGCAAGCTGCCTGTGCATAGAAGGAGAAGACGCCCATGCTGCGTTCTCTCGCCGATGCTCAGAAGGTGATTATAAAACCTGAATATCTCGGGTCTGGGGGGACTTCGTTGACTTGGCTTTGGCGTATGTATCCGCCAAAGGAATTTTGAATATCTTTAATACAGTCGTTAACATCCTGCGGTTGCCCCTGTGCGAGCATTTCTACTGTGCCGTCAGGTAAGTTTTTCACGTAACCTGTAAGATTATGCCTGTTTGCTGTTCTCTGAGCTCCCTGAACACTACCTTTGAATATTATATGTTTTGCAACCATATCATAGACTCAAAAGACTGATCTTTTTTGACCCCAGGGGATTTTGTCTCTCAATTTCTTCAAAGGAGATTGTTTTGGTTTCAGCAAAATTGGCTGGTATCGCGGTTTCAAGGCTCCGCTGTCAATCTGCCCGGCTATCCAGCCGTCGTTATTTATTCCCTCGGCTTTTATCGAGTCATTTATTGTCCTGCCTGAATTGTACAGGTTCACAACCAGTCCGAATTTCGTTCTGACAAATGAATAGCTTTTCTTAGGAAAGAAAAGAAACTTATCAGCTCTGAGGTAGCCTATTATTTGTCCCGAGTCGTTTATCTTATCAGCATAACTTTCGATTTCAGAAATTTTCAAATCTTTAAGTTTCCTGCCTTTTTCCCAGATGAATCCGGAGTAGTTGTTCATTTCAGGCACAAAAATATTTCCGACAACCTGACCTTCGTTATTAATCCCAGTTGCATGGCAGTCGGGCCCGTTGGGATCCGTAAGGTCGATCATTCCAGTCTGTCTGTCCCAGTAAAAAGCGTGGTCTTTTTCATTAGGCGCCGTTACGTGACCTACGACCTGACCTTTTTCATTAATATCACTTGCAAAACTCTCCCTGCCGTAAAGTGTTCCGAGGTCTTCGAATTCAGTTTTCGCATCCCATAAGAAAGCATGTTTCCGACCGTCATTTGTGTCATATATTCCCACAACCTGGCCATTATTATTTATCGCGACTGCTTCACTATCATCTCCCTCAGGCGTGATTAGCTCAGTCATTCCTTCGCCTGGATTCCAGATGAAAGCATGTCGCGAGCCGGTAAGATTTTCAGCATAACCAACGACCTGGCCTTTATCGTTTAAATCCCTTGCGAAACTGTTGTTTCCTCCTATTGTTCCGATATCCTGCAGGCCATTTTGTGCATCCCAGATAAAAGCATGATTGTCACCATTTGTTAGCTGAGACCAACCAACGATCTGGCCGCTCTCATTTATAGCTTCTGCTGTCCCGTAAGGACCTCCGAGTGAGCCGAGAGTAACGAGTTCGTATCGCGGCCATTGAAGATAGACCAAAATGCCGACAACAAGAACTATGAGCAGTACAAGAGCCGGCAGCTGGTTTCTCCTTGTTTTTATTTTCTTTGCTTTTTTCGGCTTTGCCTCTGTTTTGTGTTTGATTGGTGAATTTTCTACTGACTCTTCCCAGAATTCCATATCACTAACCCGTTTTTAACTTTATAATTCTGCGCAGTATAACAATTATTATGAAAAAAACAAAAGAACAATTAGAAAGAGAAGAGCAGATTTATCAGCTCACGACACTTGTTGCCGGAAGATTCTCACCTCAGGAAGTTCTGGACAGGCTAGCAGAAGCGGCTGTGAGGATTACCGGCGTCAAAGCCTGCTCGATCAGGCTTCTCGATACCGACTCGGGCGATCTGAAAATGCGCAGCACGTACGGGCTGAGCGAGGAGTACCTCAATAAAGGCGTAGTCTCCAAGAATGATCCCGTAATAAAAGCGGCTTTCCAGGGAGAGGCTATCGTCCTCGATGATATGCGTGTCGACGACAGGGTAAAATACAAAGATGCTACGATAAAAGAAGGCCTGGTGAGTCAGCTTACAGTAGCGATGCATTTTCAGGGCAGAGCAATTGGCGTGCTCAGGCTCTACAGTCCAGAGCCGAAAAGGTTCAACAAGGATGATATCCGTCTGGCAAGAGCAGTTGCTTCGCAATGCGCCGTAGCGATAACAAACGCGAAACTCTACTCGAGAGCAATAGAAGGTGCGCGAATGGCTGAGCAGATGAGGCTCGCAGGACTTATTCAGCGCAAGATGATTCCCGAAAAAGCTCCCAGGATACCCGGACTGGATATTTCTGCCACGTATATTCCCTGCTTCGACGTTGGCGGCGATTTCTACGATTTCCAGAAAATCGGGAAATACCGCATTGCAGTGGCAATTGCAGATGTGATGGGGAAAGGTATGCCGGCCGCTCTCATGATGAGCTGTTTCAGGAGCGCAGTTCATGCTTATGCTGATTTGGACCAGGAAGGCATAAATATGCTGGGTTTTGTAAATAAGCTCAACCGGTTGAGGTGCCGGGAATGCACTAATG
>JARRRJ010000472.1:0-6750 GCA_037380865.1 Sedimentisphaerales bacterium | reverse complement strand
ATTGATTGATTGTTTACAATCGGTCATAAATGTTTTCTTGGAGGTCAATGAAGGGATTTTATTCATATGATCTTCTCCTATTTGTCAAATTTTTTACCTTTGAAGTTGATATAATTTTTAACCTATATTTGCACTAAATTCCAGATATTCTTCAAAAATCTGTCTACTGATAAATTTCAACCAGTTATTGTTAAGCAAATATGCCGCGCGTTACGAATTTCCTTGACGTATTAAGCAATGTTTTGATACACTATTATTTACAACTGTGAAGCAAAAATGTTGTCAATTCATGCAAAGAGTTGAACAGCGATAAAACTTCTTGCTGATTCTATGAAGTCCCGGGGCAGGCCAGGAAAATGGTAACAGTCAAAATTTCAAAAGCATTCCGATTCTTTCTTTTCAAACTGTTCTTGATATGTTTCTGCCCGTTTGGTTTGCTGTCAGCAGGGATGGCCCGGGAGGAACCTGTCTGGTATCTTGATGGTCCGTGCACCTTTAACGGTATTAGCGATTACCTGGAAACACCTGTTATCGGCATAAGCGGGAACAGTCCCTGGACAATAGCGGCTTTTATTACTCCCGGTTCAAATCCGGGAGATGAATACGGTAAAGGTATCATCGGATGGGGGTATCCAGCCCATAACCAGGGAAACTTTTTTTACTACAATAGCGATGAGCAAAACTTTGAGTATGGTTTTTACGGCAATGACGGCCAGACAGGCGGGTATTATCCACAGGATGTACCGTATCATATTGCAGTGACCTACGACAGTAATATGCAGCGAGTGTATGTAAACGGATACGAAGTGGCCAGTCGCGTACCTGGTATTTTAAACATTGGAAACACTGCTGCACAAATTGGCCGCGATCCATTTGGACAAAACAGGTATTTTAAGGGATCCATGGAGGATATACGCATCTATGACCGGGCACTTTCCTCAACGGAGATATCCGATCTTGCTGGTGTTGAAATGCCCGATGGCAATAATTTGGAACCCGTGTATTTTAATCACTTTAATGTACAGGGATTTTGGCGGACACAATACAAACGGCAAATTACGAAGTGGCTCATTCATTGCGTCAATACACTTGATACACAAGCCCAGGGGATACCCCAGTTTATTGAGGCAAGAAAGGCCTTAGACGGCCTGCCACATGCCGGCAAGACTGGTTACGTCTTCTCTGATGCCTATGTGTATAACACGTTAGAGTCAATGTGCCTGGCCTTGACCATTGATCCAAATGGTGACCAGGAAATAATTGATGCCCAAAACTATATTGAGACAAAATTAAATGAATGGATTCCCCTTATATTAGCAGTCCAGCAGGCGGACGGCTATATTGATACCTTAGTCCTTAATACAATTGACAATGGATATGTTCGTTATTCCAACAGAGGCAATCATGAAGGTTATGTGCAGGCTTATTTTATTGAAGCCTCAGTTGCTCATTATAAAGCTTTTAACGGTCAGGATCTAACTCTTTACAATGCAGCAAAAAAGTGTGGAGATCATTTCTATAATACCTTCTTGAAAGCCGGTTGGCCATATTCGTGTGGTCATGAAGTAATTGAATTGGCCTTGTGTCGTCTCGGAAGACTGGTCAACGAGGTCGAAGGAGATGGCGCCGGAGACAAATACATTGATACGGCAAAGTGGCTCCTGGATGCCAGAGTGGGCGGGAGCACTTATGACCAGAACCATCTGCCTGTTACTGAGCAATCAGAAGCTGTCGGCCATGCTGTCCGGGCAGTTTATCTATATACGGGTATGACTGATATCGCTATGCTGAAAAACGATCTTAATTATAAACACGCAGTCGACCAACTCTGGGACAGCGCAGTCAACCGCAAAATGTATCTCACCGGCGGAGTCGGTGCCTCAGCTATGATTTACCGAATAGCGGCTATTGTGAGACCTGTGCCAGTTGTGGATTCATATTCTGGAACAATCGCCTGAACTGGTATTATAAAGATGCCAGGTATGCGGATGTCGTTGAAAGGGCTATATATAATAATGTGCTGAGCTCAGTTGACCTTGCAGGTGAAAATTACTATTACCAGCAGCCGCTGGATCAGTCGAATGCCAGGTATAGCTGGCATGGCTGTCCATGCTGTGTAGGCAATATTCCTCGTACACTCTTGAGCCTGAAGGACAGAGCTTATGCGCTGGATAAGAGTAACAACACGCTCTATGTCAATTTTTATGTGGCCGGTAGCGGCACGATCAACAATTTTGCAGGTACTCAGGTCGATGTCGAGCAAGTTACGGATTATCCCAAAACCGGGCATATCGATCTTTACGTCAGTCCCAAAATACCCACTGAGTTCAGTATCAAAGTTCGCATTCCCGATCGTGCAGAAAGCGATTTATATGCCGCCACTCCGGAAATCAATTACTATAATTCCATCAATGTTAATGGACTTTCCTACACTCCGGCCATTGAGCATGGTTACGTGACCATAACGCGGACCTGGAATCCGGGAGATAAAATATCAATCGAGCTTCCCATGGACATTCAGATAATTAAATCAGACAGCAGGGTAGCAGCAAATGTTGACCGTGCCGCCTTTCAGCGAGGTCCGCTCGTCTATAACATCGAAAGTGTTGATCAAGTCAATCCTATCCTGGATACAGTATATATTGATTCGGATGTCAATGATTTCACCGCCCAATGGAATACGACCCTGCTTGAGGAACCGATTATGACAATCCAGGGGCCTGCCAAATTCAATGATGAACAATTTGAATTACTAGCCATACCCAATTATGTCCGGCTAAACCGGGGCGGCAGGACCATTGTATGGATCTCTAATATCAAAATAGTTATACCCGAACCCGGAACGGGTCTGATATGGTCTGGTGGTCCTTACACGCTGGATGGCATTGATGATTACATAAGTCTGCCAGTAGATATCCTGACCAACTGTTCAGATTTTACCATTGCCACCTGGGTCAAGCTTGATACCCGACGTCAATGGGCACGCATATTCGATGTCGGTACCGACACGACGACGAACATGTTTTTAACTGAAGAAGCCAGTACCGGCAATATCCGTTTTGCCGTCACAATAGGTGGTTCCGGTGCCGAAGAACAGATAAATGGTTCAAGTCCCGTCGCTACCGGTTCCTGGCAGCATGTAGCAGTGACCTTGTCACAGACAGAGGGTAAACTGTATGTCAATGGTAGTCTAATGGGTAGTAATACAATTCATATTTCACCTTATTTACTGGGTCACACCAACCATAATTATATCGGTAAATCTCAGTATAATGATCCCTACTTAGATGGACAAATAGATGATTTCAGAATCTACAACTATGCCTTAAGTAGTGACGATATTAAAGCTCTCGCTGAATTACGGTCTTATGCAGAGTAGTGGAAATTTTCATTCTAAGCTACTTCGAGTAATTTCTTAGATATTGGAACCAAATCGAAGGTTTAAATCATTTCTGATTTCACCATTA
Source organism: Sedimentisphaerales bacterium (assembly GCA_037380865.1). Lineage (GTDB taxonomy): Bacteria > Planctomycetota > Phycisphaerae > Sedimentisphaerales > Anaerobacaceae > JAFGPS01. The sequence goes on along the minus strand of JARRRJ010000472.1, from coordinate 3,283 downwards.
AGTTTATTGAGAACTTCGGATATGGTTTGACGTTTTTCCAATAAATCTCTGTGGCCTCACGCCGAATTCCACTCGAATCTATTTTTGAGTTTGAGAGTTATATGGACTAAACTGTGTTAAATTCTAAAAAACTCTTTACAAGCAGCTTAATTCTTAAATCTTTAAGGATAGTTTTTGTTTATTCATACAGGTATCGACTGTTTCATAAACACTCACTCTATAAAACACAATATATTAGAGGCAGTAGAATTATTGCATAGTCAGCTATTTACACCTGCATCGTCCTTTCTCGCTCCGTTCCTATGTTTCCTTCTCTACAGAAAGACGTGATCATGAAATCTGCGGAGTGCTTAGCCTGAATATCGAGTGCTTCTGATAGCGGGACACTGCACGAACTCCTGATTGATTCCATAATAACCTTCCGGGCCGCTTCAGTAGCTGGATTACCGGAGGTCGGAACATCGACATCAATCGGGATATCTTCAAGTATGCCTTCGTCCATACTCCTCATTTTCAAACCGGTCGCTCCGCTATTTGTAGCAAGACTCCAGACTGTATTAAGCGAGTCATGCATAGAACCGGAGTAGTCTATCAGCCAGTTGACTGCCTCTTTGGTTTTAACTGGTTCTCCACCGAGCAATAGTTTTAAAAGCTTAGACCGTTGAGTTCTCTCGATTTTCCGGAACGGCCAGTGGCAGCTCTCCATGCCCGGAACCACAGGTACTGTAAATTCAGGCATCCCGAGAATCGCGTCATCTAGAGCCACAATATAGTGGCAGTGCATGAGCAGTTCCAGGAAACCACCAAGACATCTCTTGCCGTTGATGAAACCTATAGACACTCTAAACTCGTTATAAAGCCGCCTGGTTGTCGCAGACCATGTAGTTGCTGTGCGACGTCCCTGCTCCACATCATCAAGAGCTGAGAAAAACTCGCTGGTGTCTGCACCGATCATTTGCTTAGACAGGTGGAAATCGCCGGTAACGATAACTCTGTCGATCCCATCTTTTTTGAGCCAGTCGATTGCACGATTCAATTCGGTATCTACATCGCTATTGTATGTTTCCCTGCTAATCGTGATGACACCAACATTGTTATCATAACTGTTGCCACTCGGGGCTATCCATTTGCTCGAATACCTCTGGGTACCAGCAGTTCTTTGCCGCTTGAGGATGTAGTTTATGATAGGCGTCAACTTTTCTTATTGCTTCATCTGCTCCCATGCTTCGGATGATGGCAAGAATTCCCCTGCGAAACTGCGCGCACAACTCTCCTATCGCGTTAATGTGGGATAAGTGGCTTCTCTGCTCATGAAGCATTAGACTTGTCATTTGAAACAACGCACCCTGTACCCAACATAAGAACTCTTCCTCCTCTTTTCCATTCAGACTCCAGTTGACCATAGGCCTAAAATGATTGGGGGGATACCAGTTTTGACCAGTCTCTTGTCGCTCATCCAATTCGGGTGTCGGCCGGAACAATGCTCCATATTTTTCACCAAGATGATACAGGCAAGACCATGTCAGGAAATTTGATCCCTTAGCTCCGATGACATCATGAGCTCTGAACGGATTCGGACCCATATACTTCCTTACATATTTGTCGATCTTCCAGAAAGGCATATTTGACACCCGGTGATATCTCAGAGCAGCCAATGTCACGCCGCAAAACAGGACATCAAGGACGAATGACCAGTCTTCGCTGACAGGGATTGGAATTAGTCCCAGTGCCCACAGAAGCTTGGTGATGTCAGAAGGTTCCTTTTCAACGGTTTCCCAAACCTTGTTAATCTCGTGAGGGAAAGCCGGATGAAATACGCCCACTCCTAATTCCGAACTCGGAAAACCGGAAGTGACTGAACGAATCTCTATCCCGGGAAATACATCTCTGAATAATTTGTAGTGGGTTTTTTTAATTTCAAGAATTTCCGGAATCGACTCCAGGATAAAACGGGGCTGCCATTTCTTGAGATCTGTCGGGAGACTATTACCATCATATGTCATCTTTATAATGTTGCCCATGACCCTGTCGGCTTTCTCTTTTCCTATGGCCGCTACAAGGTCGGGATACTTCGGAGCGATTCCATCGAGGGTTCTGGAACGACTGAGGCTTATCGATTTGACACCGAAAGGCTCCAATCTGGAAGTGAGCTGCATCATTTTACCGGCTCCGACGATGCCGTTTGCTCCGGAGATTACCAGAGAACCTCGATTACGAGAGTCACCGAATACACGGTCAACCATATCTCCAGTTTCAACAGGGAGCCTTCCATTGCGAAAGATTTCTATGACTGAACCCAAACCCAAAGTCTGGAGTGTTGATTTTCTGATTGATTTCGTCATTTCGATTCACCTCCTTCAGAGACTCTGAAAAGGGCTGCAATACCTACGTCTCCTGCTGCACATCCAAAGAGTAATACGAGACCGCCTCCCAAATCTACTGCTTCCTCTAAACCTTCGATCAATAACCGAGTGAGGGTTGGTCCCTGAGGATGTCCCCATACCAACGAGCAGCCGGTCCTATTGATCTCATGCCAGTCGTATTCCATGACCTTGGCGAAAATTGCATCGTTGATGGCAAACGGATTGTGACACTTGAGAACAGCAATGTCCGCCATGGCTAAACCAGTCTTTTTCAATAGTTTTTGTACTGCGCACGTGGGAGCTTCAGGCATCAGTGCCGGATGAACTCTGACTTCGGTTTTGGCTACAAACTGAATTACAATCTCAGGCCGCGGACTAAGCTCTCTGGCTTTTTCCGGAGTTGTCACCAGTAATGTTGCCATCCCATCAGCTGCATGTGTCTGCATTCCTGATGTCACACAAGTATCGAGTTCACGCATCTTATGTAAATCGTCCAAAGTTAGTTTGCGAATACCATAATCATCGTCAATTTTACCTAGGAAGCGGCCCTGCACATTCAACACCTCCAGAGGGACGAGAATACGATCGAGAAAACCTGATGATTTGGTATCGAAATATTGCTGATATCGATAGTAGGTAAGCTCTTCCACTTCCTTTCGGTCAAGGCTGTACTTCCTGGCAGCATTTCCGGCGGTTGTAATCATCGCCTGGCCTGTGGCCGGGTCGAAACCGAAATTATCCCACACATCGCTCAGTGCCATCGTTCTGCGATGTTCCCGACGCTCCGGGAAGATACCTACAGGCGAATCGCTCGTCCGGTCAAAAGTCAACACACCCACTACGTCTCTGTCACCACTCTGGACTTGTGCACCAGCAAGCACAACAGCCTGGAGCCCGGTAGCACAAGCCTGTTCGATATG
>JARRRJ010000471.1:0-4474 GCA_037380865.1 Sedimentisphaerales bacterium | reverse complement strand
CGCTCATGGAGCTCCAACATCTATCAAGTTACGGCTCTATCGGGATTCAGAACATTGCCCTTAAATTGCTCAGCCTCAAATCCGTCGGCGCCGATACTAAAAGAAGTTTCTCTGTTAATGGCATGATCAATTACAGCAATTCCGTTAGCATCCGTAACTTGATAGATGTTGGAGCTCCATGAGCGTGAATCTGGATACGTGAATCCTCCCCTGATTTCCGCTCCTTTTACGGGATTCCCATCTTTATCGACTATCTTCACCTTTGCTTCGAAACCTTTCTCTAAAACAAGCTCAATATTATCCATACTCCCACCGGGTTCCGTACTGAATGGTCCTGCAAAGACGGGAGCATAATCGGCGCTCATGGCAGATATGCAAAATCGTCCGTATTCGATGGAGCCTTCGAATGTCCCTGTATCGGACAATGGGTCATTTTTGGAAATGCCAATGCCATATGTTCCCCCATATCCCGGACGCTCACTTTCAGCGCGAACATAAGTGTCTGCGGGTAAAGGTTTGCCGTCAAATGTTCTTACTGTGCCGGAGACTTTTATTTCATCTTCCGGGCCGTACTTTCGTTCCTCGAAAGCATATTCCTTTGTTATTTCTGAAATTTTGTCGATTCGTTCCTGCGGCGTAAGTAAATTTCCCGCGAAAGCGACTGTCATATTTGTTCCCTGCCATAATGCGGCTAAGATGACTATGGATAATACCAGAGTTATCGCGGCGATGTGCCAGGAGACTTTTAAGCGGGGACGATGGTCGGTGCTTACTATTCGCTTTATGCGCTCGAGCATTCCCCCTGTGTCGCTTTGCTTTCCGAAACCTATCGCGGCGGATGCAAATTCGATGTCGCTTTCTTTCATTTTTTGTGCCCAGCCGATCAGGACCTCCGCGTACCTGATCCGCCGGCCAATAGAGGCGATGCCTGCGTTGTCGCAGCAGACCTCACGCTCGATTCTTATCTGCCTGCTTATCCACCACACTGCAGGGTTGAAAAACAATATCGCTTCGATAACCATCTGGCAGAAATTTACAAGATAATCGTATCTTCGAATATGCGCAAGCTCGTGCGCGAGAATTCCCTGCAATGCTTCTGTCGGTACGTTAGTAATCATCGAGACAGGCAAAAGAAGCATTGGTTTGAAAAATCCTATAACACCCGGGACTGTAATATGCTCGCTTACTGCTACTCGGATTTTCCGGGTGATGCGCAGGCTCTTTCGCAATTGCTCTATGATTCCAAGAATATGCTCGTCTTCGAGAGTTTTACATTGAATCTGTAATTTTGCTCCTCCCGCAATAATGTAAATCGCACGGAAAAGCATTATCATCACGCCTGTAAGCCATAAACCAATCACAGGCGGCTTCCAGTTAAAACTTGTTGATATGTTTTGCATTCCAGGAGGATTTACTTGCGCTGAATTGTTTCGAGGCTGGGCGGCAACTGTATTAATTTGTTCTGAAGATTGGGTTGCAGCAGTATCCTGACTTGTCGGCGCAGGCTCATAATTAAGAATAGACCATGTGAATAAAAGACAAACAAGCATCGAAAACAATGCAACAACAGAAGCTGTATAGCGTTTATTTGCATCCTGTGCGGCTTTAAACCTTAGATAAACAAACAATATCCCCCCAATGACAAGTCCCTGCCATAGACTGTGTAAAAGTGCAGATAACAAATTCGCACACAACTCGTTATCCAGAATCAAATTTAACTGATTCATTTCAGTTCTCCCTTTTTATTCGCTTTTAATTATGTTCGCTTCTTTGATTACTTCCTTTATCTGGGCCATTTCGTCGTGGTCGATAGAGGTCTCGGTAAGAAGCGCCTGCATCATCGCAGAGGGCTTTCCACCGAACACTTCGTTGAGAACTTTCTGAATAAACGGCTGAATAATTTTCTTTTTGTTGACAGCGGGTTTATAGACATGAGCGGCACCTCGATTCGAATGTTTAAGTAATCTTTTCTTTTCCATGACCTGCATTACTGACAGAATCGATGTGTAAGCGCGCTTCTTGCCGTCGGGCATCGCTTCGAGAACCTCCCTGACAGTCGAATCACCGCGCTCCCAGAGAACCGAAAGAATCTGCATTTCCAAATCCGATGGTTTTACTGCTTTCATTTTTTGCCTCCTGTTTATAACTATTTATTTAGTACTGTAATCACAGTATATACTATGATTACAGTAGCGTCAACGGAAAAACAAAAAAATATGAATTTTTTTCCCCCCGGGCCTCGGAAAGATGAAAAATTTCTGCGGTTTTGCAGGTAAAGTGTTTATTGAGAGATATTTATGAATTTTGTTCTGACATGACAGGCGGATTGAACTATAATAAAACTCTGAAAAAATTATGCCTGTTTTACGAACGAAAATTTTAAGGGACATGATTATGAAGCAGAAGATTTTATTTTACAGCGTTCTATTGACTCTATTTGCGGCTGGATTCGGCTGCGGGATGAAGGAGATGGTCCAGGAAAATACTCAAAGCATCAAAAACACAAATCAAGCGATAGAAACGAATACGCAGGCGATGGCCGATGCGTCGCAAAATATGGAGAATCTCGAAGAAGTAAATTCGCTCCGGGAACCAATGGAGAAGCTGGCCGCTATGGGGCCGAAGTTCGACGAAGTCGCAAATCTCAATGAGCCCATGGAAAAACTTGCAGAACTGCGCGACCCGATGCTTCAGGTAGCTGCGCTCAATGAGCCATTGAGCAAAATTGCGGATTTGCAAAAATATCTCGAAGCTATAATAAGCCTCGAAGTTCCCCTCAGGGACCTTATTTCGTTGCGCGAGCCAATGGAGCAGGCTGCGACGCTGAAGGCACCTCTTCTGGAGGTTGCTAATTTGAAGGAAGAACTGGATGCAGTTGCACAGCTTCGTGCGCCTCTGCTTGCTGCTGCGGAGCTGAAACCGACAATGGAAAAAGTCGCCGCTCTCAATGAACAGATGGAGAGAATGACGAGCCTGCAGGAGCCCATGGTCAGGCTTGCTGAGCTTAAGGGCTCGCTCGACCAGGTAGCGCGTCTTGACAAATCCATGCTCGATCTTGCCGAACTGGAGGAGCCTCTTCGAGACGTAGCGCAGCAGGGACGCCCAATGTCATACCTGGCAAATTTGACGACTGCTCAATTGGCCGGATCCATAGCAATTGCGACTGCTGCTTTTTTTGTCCTGCTCTTTCTAACGATGTTTGCGGCAGTGCGCCTCGGTACGCGCAATCGTTCCTCCTGAACAATCGATTTTTAAAGCATCGGGTCGCGCAGTTCTGCAAGTTTTTCCATGGGCTCATTGAGATTTGCGACTTCGTCGAACTTCGGCCCCATAGCGGCCAGCTTCTCCATTGGTTCCCGGAGCGAATTTACTTTCTGGCCATTAACACTTTCAATCACATCGCCTGGCTGAATCCCCGCATAATTAGCGGGACTTGCGGGAGTTACCCCAGTGACAATCACACCTTCGCCTACAGGATAATTCAACTGCCTTGCGATATTGGCAGTCACATTTTGCACATCTACTCCGAGTGATTCTTTTGACCTCGGGACAGGTTTTGGTGTTGGCTGCGTGCTTTGTGTTACCTCGCTCGGGCGTTCTCCAAGTGTAACGGTGATGTCTTGAGTTTTGCCTTCGCGCAAGATAGTAAGGCTAATCTCTCTGCCGGGCTTCATATCCGCGATCTCGTTTCGGAAAGTATCGTAAGATTCGATTTTATTTCCATTCATCTCCGTAATAATATCGCCGCTCTTTAAGCCTGCTTTGTCGGAGGGCGAACCTTTCTCCACTGTGGAAACAATTATACCGCGAGCGTTCGGAGTGCTGAGGAGCTCAGCCATATCGCCGGTAACGTCTTCGCCGAGAAGTCCAAGGTAGCCCCGGATAACTCTACCGTACTCTTTGAGTTGTTCCTCGATATTTCGAGCCATGTCTATTGGTATGGCAAAACCTATTCCCATGTATCCGCCGCTCTCACTGTAAATAGCAGTATTGATTCCTATAGCCTGTCCCTCAAGGTTAACGAGCGGTCCGCCCGAATTTCCGGGATTAATGGCGGCGTCAGTCTGGATAAAATCCTCGTACGCCGCAATATGGACGTTGCTGCGCCCGACCGCACTGATTACGCCTACTGTGACTGTTTCGCTCAATCCGAACGGATTTCCAATTGCGATTACCCAGTCTCCGATTTCGATATTGTCAGAGTTGCCCATAGGTAAAACGGGAAAATCGTCACCCTCGATTTTGATCAGCGCAACTTCAGTTCCGGGATCTGTTCCGATGACTTTTGCGTTGAGAAACTTGCGGCCGTCCTGTAATTCCACTGTAATCTTATCCACATTTCCGACAACGTGATTGTTAGTCAATATGTACCCGTCCTTGCTGATGATAAAACCTGAACCCTGGCCTTCCTCGACATATTTCCTCGGCTGCTGTAGTTGCTGAGGCATCTGGTTCCCGAAAAACTGCCTGAGAA
>JARRRJ010000470.1:0-7632 GCA_037380865.1 Sedimentisphaerales bacterium | reverse complement strand
GCGGCTATAGAATCGTAGATGGATATACAATATTGATTCTAATCAAACCAACTATTGTCGCAGACGATGACAATTATAGATAATACTTAGAAATCTGCGTCCGTCTTTTTCAAAAAAATTTCAAATTCATGCAAGAAATTTTCATTTCCGCCGTCTTTCATAGAGAAAGGCATCTTTTTTGACTTTACCGGCGAATAGCGGCAGCTTTTCGAGCTGTATACAGAGACATTGCATATAAACATAATGAGGTGAGGAAATGAGTCACAAAAACAAAGGAACCAAATCCGGAATCCCTATTTTATGGACGATAATAGTCTGTATAATCACCTTCACAGCGGCCTTCGCCCAAACACAGCCTGTTGATAAGCAAACTGATACGGAGGCGCAACAGCGACAAAATAGCAGCGATCCGAATGAAACTATAAGATCAAGAAACACGATAGCCAAACAAAAATCAGATTTCAAATCAGGTTCACGACCTCCTTCGAAATCATCTGAAGAAATAACGAAAAAGAAATTAATTCTTCCTCTCGCCAAAAATCTCGTAGAAAGGGTTAGAAACTTCTTTGAGAGGAAGAAAGCACTTGACTATGAAACAATCTCTGTAATGTACGTCCATGTCCGCGAATTAGCTGCGAACATAGGGATGATAATGAATGACGGTGGTGTGGATTTTAAAAGGAATATATCTATACAGCCTATTGTGCGGTCAAAGCAGCTTCTGGTCTTCGGAAAGAAGAAATACCGGGATATGGTGAGAAAACTCGTCTCTGAGATTGACGTGCCAAATAATCAGCTGCAAAGAAAGACCTTCACGTTAAAATACGCAGAACCTCAGGATGTTAAAACAAAACTGAACGAATTGTTTGGCGACAGCAGCGCATCACAAGTTAGCGGGAAAAATACAATATCAGCGGAAACTGTAATAATAACTGCATATCCATCGCTCAAACAGATTGTTGTTCTGGCTTCAGAAGAAAAGATGATAAAAGTCGTACGCCTAATCAGGCAGTGGGACGAGAAGCAGGTAAATAAACATATCATACTCCCCCCGCCTGATGAAAACAATGCTGAGCTTCAGTTTTCAGAAACTCAACTGTCAAGAAAACTTCTTAAAGAAATTGATACGGAATCATTTGCGAAAGCAGAGGAGTATGACATTATCCCGATAGATTACGTGGATGTGAATGAGGTCGTCGATTCGCTTGATACAGTCCTGAAAGAACTTAAAGTCGATTACACAAGCAAAGTAAAGATCGTTCCCGTTCCTGAATATAAGGTGCTTTTAATATTCGGTGACAATGAATTCTGTAAGATGGTCAGACAGTTGATTAAACCAGTGGGTACCTCAACGAATCAACTTATAAGAAAAACTTTTCAGCTCAGGTATGCTGATGCCAAAGACGTTAAAGAAAAACTGGATGAACTTTTCGGCGATAGCGGTACATCAGAAGATGGAATGGACAATACTATATCAGCAGATACGGTAATAACTATTGCTTATCCTTCGCTGAAACGGATAGTTGTCCTGGCTTCGAAAGAGAAGATGAAAGAGCTGGAAAAACAGATTGAAGAATGGGACTCTCCGGTTGTTTTTGAACATATAAGAGCCAGGATATACACGCTTGATTATATTACACCTCAAGATATGGTTGATTTACTTACATCCCTATTTAGCAGCACTGCCGGCTCAATCGACGACTTGAACAACAGTGCATCATTAAAGGAGTCTATTATTGGTCAGTTTCAAAGGAAAATATCTTGTACGCTTATACCCGATACAAAAAAGATAATCGTAGTCAGCGAGACTATCGAAGGTTATTTGCTCACACAGGCAATTATAGATGTAATTGACAGCCAGGAATTTATACCATTCGATAAAGACAAAGCTTATAAGAAAATTCGAGAGAGCCTTAAAACTATTGAAGGATCAATGCAAACACAAATCAGATGAGAGGCAGGATTCTCCCGATGAATGAGTTATCGTCTGAAGATGAACATGAGGACAATTATTACGAGGAAAAGTGCGGCGGCGGCGCTCAGGATCAGGATTGCCATGCGGTACTGGGCGATTGTCTCGTCAGCGTAGGCTTTTTCTTCAAGCTCGACTTTCTCGCCTTCTTCCAGTTCCTCGAGCGCGGTCACGTCGAATTTTCTATGCGCCTGTAAAGGCGGCTTTCCTTCGCTGAGCGCTTCCAGGTCCATCAGAAGCTCTTCGACGTTTCTGTAGCGATTGTCCCTGTCCTTTGCCATCATAATTTCGATGACTTCGGAAACGCCTGCGGAAAGTGCGGTATTAATATGGTCCGGGGGAATAAGTTTTTCCTTGAGGTGTTTTCTCATCACGTCGGCGGAGTTGTCGGCCATGAAAGGAACGCGGCCTGTCACCATATTGTAGAAAGTGGCTCCGAGGCCGTAAATATCGGCTCGCCCGTCAATATCTATTTTGCCTCGAATCTGCTCCGGGGAAATATAGTACGGTGTGCCGTACGCTTTGCCTTCTTCGGCCTGGGCCGCTTCGACATCCGTTATACCTCGCGCAAGACCCATATCAGCAAGCTTTACTGTGCCGTTTGTGCTTATCATAATGTTCTTTGGCTTGACATCGCGGTGTATCAGGCCGCAGTTGTGGGCGTGCTCGAGAGCGTGAGCGACCTGAATTATTATGTCCAGCGCCTCCTCTTCAGAAAAGATTTTGCCTGATGCCAAATCATCGGAAATCGTTTTTCCTTCGACGTATTCCATTACGAAATAGTGATAGCCTCCGGCTTCGCCGACGTCGATGGCTTGTACGATATTCGGATGGTTGAGCCTGCCTGCCGCCTGGCCTTCTTTGTAGAAACGCTCAACGTATTCGGGATTCTCACTGAAACGCTTGGGTAGAATCTTTATCGCAACGATTCGGTTCAGGCTTAGCTGTCTGGCTTTGTATACAATCGCCATCGCGCCAGCGCCGAGTTTGCCGAGGATTTTATAGCCCGGGATCTGATGCGCGGCCGCTTTGCTTTCCTTGATGCTTGACTTGAGACGCTGGGCCTGGGAAGCAGTGATAAAACCCAGCTCTATCATGAGGTCCTGGAGAATTACAGGATCGGTCTTCCGTCGGGCTTCCATCTGCTTGAGCGAATGTATGAGCTCATCATCTGTGCAGAGACCCTGCTCGATGGCCATTTTGCCGAATAGAGTGTCGTAATTTGTTTCGTTTGTCATTGGTCTTGCATATTCAAGTCACAAATGCTCTCGATTGCCTGCCACAGGCTTCCATTTTATGACCCGACAATATAAATATTGTGCTAATTATCAGACTATTATACCCTATGTCAAAGAAAATTTGAAGATTATTTTTAAAACAGAACATTTCCCAAAATTGATATCAGAGTCTAAATGACTTCCTTAACTATTGCTTCCGTACAAGGATCTCGTAAAGAATGGATTAAGGCTGATTTCTATTTCTTCATCAGGATATACATGCTTCACACAGATATTGTTCCGGCTCTATGTATTTTTTCTCATAATAGGAGATTGTGATAAAACAGAAAATCAGCTTTCAAACGGGAGCCCGATAACGAAAAGCGAATGCTCTACAAATGTCGCTTTGCAGCGACACACAGATAGGCGCTTGTTATACTGAGCATTGGCAGACTGGAAGTACTCTCATGTATCTGTGTTCATTGTGAGGGATGCAACAATATCAGGTTACCGGAACCTGGTTATTTCTTCTTTTGTTGCCGGCCTCCAGCGAAAACGAATCACCTCCTTCTCTTTGTCACACGTGATTATTTGAATACAGGCAATAATTCTGCTTCTGAAGTTTGTGCAGGTAATCGTAGTTCAGGAGTATTTTCCACATTTTCATTATAAACGGGATGTGTAAATGCGTTCCGTCCTGCGCCTGAATATATGAAAGTTCCATATTCCTTTAGAAAACTGAATTCTGGATCACCAGGTTCTATCCAACACTCGAATTGAGGTTCTGGCGGCACTTCTGAACGAGATTCTACTGGAATGACTTCTCCTGTGCCGGGGCTAAACCACATAGCGGGATATATTGAGCTGAAATTTTCTTTTGATACCTCAACTACCTTCTGTTTTTCATCATTACCTTGACTGCTGACGAGTTTGATATTTGGACGCGGCGTCTGCTTCATGCCGCTGCCAAGGTAAAAGCCCACATGCGGCGGCTGATTGTAAGCAACATTCTGCCAGGCTATACTCAACCTGTAAACAGGATCGTGCATGAGAGTATAAAAGCGATGTTCAGAAGGTATGGTTGTTGTATAAATACGCAAATTCTGATTATTTCTCTCTCTTAGAATCACTTCTTCCCTCCAGTCTCCCAGGATATCAGCGCTGAGAGTCGGAGTAGATTTTGTTCCATTGTTCGATGCGCAGTCATCTGCCTGCAATAATGTACCGACTCCGACCTTGTCGATGCGATTGCTATTGAGAAGCTCGCGTGTCAAGTCACCGTCCCACCAGCATAAGAAGTTGGTGGAGGAAGGCCTTAGATATATCGGCTCTCCCTCGACATTGCGTGTACCTCCGGGACCGCCCCAGCACTCGTCTCCCAAATATCGCGGGTCGATATCAGCGGCAACTCCTCTTCCCGTATCTGCATTCGCTGTCTGCCAGATGATTTCTCCCGTGCGGGCATCCAGGAGTGCTGCGCCGGGAGTATTGCGTCCTTCATGTATACCATACACTTCTAAACCCGGTCTTTCCGGGTCCAGGTCGGAGACATGCATAGCATCTCCGTGCCCTAAGCCGGATGACCATAATCCTTTACCGTTATCATCGATACAGCATGCTCCATAAATGATTTCATCTTTACCGTCATCATCGACGTCTGCGACAGCGATTCCATGATTTCCCTGCCCGCTGTAAGCTTCGTTTCCGGGCGTGCCGTCAAAGCTGTCAAAAGTCCATACGTGTGTAAGTTTGCCGTCTCTCCAGTTCCAGGCGACAAGTACCGCTCGCGTGTAATAGCCTCTACACATAACCAGGCTTGGTTTTTGACCATCAAGATATGCAACACAAGCCAGGAATCGGTCGACACGGTTGCCGCGATTATCACCCCATCCTGAGCCATCGCCTCCTCTTGGGGGTATATAGTCTGTCGTAACAAGTTCGGCGCCTGTCCAACCGTTAAAAATAGTTAGAAACTCAGGGCCATCAAGAATCATTCGGATCTCTTATGACTGTACCCTCACCATCAATCGTGCCGGCGGCTGTGTTACATGCGACTTCATCCATGCCGTCGCCGTCCAGGTCATAGACCATAAACTGAGTATAGTGAGCACCTTCGCGAATGTTCCTTCCAAGGTTAATACTCCACATTAAAGTTCCGTCCAGCTCATATGCCTGAAGAATCGGCTCATCAGTTCGTCCGGCCTGTGAATTATCGCGACTTCTTCCAGTCTGGTGCAATACAAGCTCGTACTGTCCGTCTCCATCGAGGTCGCCGACCGAACTGTCATTGGGCGTATATCCCTGCGGTGTTTGAAGCGGTAGTGTAAGATAATTTTGATTCCACACTTTGGCAGGCTTCGAAGAAGGGCTTTCAGAACCATTCTTAATGCTTCTAACAGTATAGAGTGCATCGGTGTCACCGCCATGATCTATGAAATTAGTAGAATCGGTTACCGGCTGTTCGTTCACTTTAATATCATTTCTGTACACGTTGAAAGCTATCGACTCAGGCTCGGTTCCGAGCATGCGCCATCCCACGTACACACTATTCCCATCTTTGACTGCGACAACGCCGCGATCCAGGTTCTCCATCTGCCGCTGGGCGTATAACGAGCCCGTAAAGATCGTTATTGAAATGACGAAAGCGACTATTATTTTTGTTGATTGTGACTCTTTCGGAAGAAACATTATTATGGATCCTCTAAAACGATGACGAAATTATCATTTGGCTAACTTTTCTTGAAAAAAGTGAAGGCGATTTTTTATTCTGTTTCCAGAATGTCGTCTTGTTTTTGCTGGAGCTCATCGCCAACTTCGTCCGGATGCTGGAGGGTAGTATCAGCTCCCGCCGCTATTAGCGCCCTGTAAAAGCACCAGCCCAGGCCTCCGATTATTATTAGAAATACAATTACAAGAATAGCGTAAGATACACCAGTCAATTCGTGACTTGCCGGAGTAACTGTTTCTTCGATTTTAACTGCCATGCTCTTTTCGTATAAGAATTTCGCGAAAAACGCCGCGATATCCATCGTGCCGAAAATTCCCGCCCAGCGTGCAAGCCATGACGTTCGTGAGTTGTCGGAATCATGTTTTTCAAGAATGTAAAGGCTCATTCCCGTTGCCAAAGCACCTGCGGCGGCCAGAATCCAAAACGCGTTATTTCTCATTTGAGCCGTATGATTCGGACGGAGGGAAATGATAAAAAGAATGGCTGACGCCATTGCCACAAGAAGCGCTAAGCCGCCTAACAGTCTGCCGTGAACCCTGCCTCGTGACACGTCACTCGTGACGTTTGACTCAACGCCTGAATCACTGGTCTCGGTTCCCGAGCCGTTTCGTGATTTGATGAAGCTTAATACCATCGCTATCACAGGTGCAATTATAAGAATTCCAACTCCGACGCAGTTTGACGCAATCCATTTGCCGTCAGGTGTTCTCAGGAAGCCTTCCTGGCTGTTTACATCTTCGAAAAGCTGCCAGAAAAACAGGGTTCCGAGCACAACTGGTATCAATAAACGAATGACATAGTCCCACCACTTGCCCAGTTTCCAGTCGCTTCGGCTGTTTGCATGGCGGCGCAATATGCTCAGTCGCCAAAGCCAGCCGAGAACTAATGCTTCGACCATACCGAGAAAAGCGATGCCTCTGGTACCGTTGACAAAACCATCGATTATTCCAAGCCAGTTAAGGCCGCCCTGGGTGACATAGATTAAGCCGAAACCAAGTCCGATAAGACTCATGACCGGCAGCACTATCGCTCGTCTCCAGCCTGTCTTATCGACAATACTTGCGAGTACTGATTCTGTTATGGAAAATGCTGAGTCAATACCTAAAGTAATGAGCGCGAAAAAGAAAATGAAGCTGAACCATGCAGAATAGGGTAATTGTGCCAGCGCGTAGGGAAAAGCAACGAAAGCCAGTGAAGGTCCGGTTGCTGCCACGTTCTTAACTTCCACGGGATTGCCTGCCTGTTGTGTCACATAGGCCATGCCTCCGAGGGTGGCAAAAACTGCCAGACCTGCGATAAAACTCGTTGCGAAGTCCGAGATGCTGATAATTAATGCGTTGTTGTTTAAATCACTTTTTCTGTGAAGAAAACTGGCATATGTAAGCATGACACCGAAAGCAAGACTAAGTGAGAAAAATACCTGGCCGAAGGCGTAGCGCCATGTGGAAGGCTTTGCCAGTTCAGACCAGACGGGATCGAGATAATAGGCAAGGCCCTGCATACTTCCCTCGAGAGTCAGGCCGCGTACAGTCAGTATAAGGAGCATCAGCCAGGGAAGCGGGACTGTCAGCCAGACGATTCTGCCTACGAGTTTGACTCCCTTGAAAATGCAAAAATACATTGATATCCAGGCAATGAATAAAGGCAGGACGATATTCCAGCGTATTGAGCCGAGTGTCAGCTCGTCATGGTGACCGAGATAGTTTACGAAAAAG
>JARRRJ010000469.1:0-4239 GCA_037380865.1 Sedimentisphaerales bacterium | reverse complement strand
TTCTTTTCTGTTTTTTTGAATGAAAGCGTATTCACCCGAGCAACTACCTCATTCGATCTGTTTTCGTAGTTATATTCTCCATCTTTCGGTTTAATATCATAAAGACCAATGGTTACGGGGCTTTCGTGGCCTCTTGCATTGAACTGAATATCCACCTCGGTAACAATCCTCGTTGAACCGGTTATCGTTCCTTTGACCTCAATAAGACCGAAACCATCTCCTTCAAACTTGATATAATCAAGCAGTTTTGTTATTGTCTCTCCTTTTTTCAATTCATCAGTATGTGCCGCAATCATCCCCTGGGAATCAAATGTGTTCATATGAAAACCACTTCCCAATATTTCAAATTCGCATGCCACATAAAATGATTTTGAATCAACTGTTACCTTATGTGAGATTATAGCTACCTGCTGATCATTATTGACACTTGATATATTGTCAACAAGTGTCGGAGCTATCAGCGGAACAAAATACATAAAAGATTCTATAGGGTTCTTTACAAATTTCTCTTTTCTATAACTCATTATAAAAGTGGGGCCATTACCGTCTGCGACAATATTATTGCCATCGGCCACAGATTGTTTACTTTGAACACTTATACCGCCATTAGAGTCAGAATTTGATCCGACACAGTGCGTAAAAAGAAATATACTAACAAGGGTAAATGCAAATAAGGCAATCAGACTTATACTTCTTAAAAGCAATCGTTGATTTATGGGATACAATTTCATAGCTTCATCCTGATATCAAAATAATGAACAAACCATGCTTTGCTTTAGTTTCCGATCGTTCTTATCCAGAGTATATCTCTCCTGGCGCCATACTCGATGGTCGCACAATCGTAATACTCTATCCCCTCAGTCCGGCACAAGTTCTTGCTTTTACTTTTTGTCCGGCGACGCGGACTTGCGAGGCTTCCGCAGCATATAACCGGCTATGAAAAGCCCAAGAATAGAGCCCATTATGAAAGTAAGAATCAACAGAAGGACTAACGGCATCGTAATCGTGGCAAAGAGCAGCTTTGTCTCAACCGCCTGTCTGTTCTGAACAAACACGATCAGTGACAACAATGAAACAATCAGAATTATGATAATCCTGGCTTTCCCCATTTTACAAGCCATTCTCTTTCCGTCGAAACATTCTACCAACTAACGCCATGGCATCCGGTCATAAAAACAGCCATTGCAAAAATGACTATAGCCAAAACATACGTGTAAATCGATTTTGCTTTCATGTTAAATCTCCTTCTAATTAGTGTTATAATGTTAAGTTACATTCTTATTTCTTTTTGACTTGAAGCCAATGCTGTTGGCTGCTCAGTTCCTGTTCAGATTGAAGCCAGTTCTGTTCGCTATGGCCTTCCCTGCAACCATTCTCGACGTAAATTTCATACGCACGCCTGGAAATGTCTTCATGTGTCAGCACAGCGATAGGAATATATCCGGAATGCGGAGCTTTATGGGCCTGCTGCATTGAGGACATTTGTGTAGCTTTCTACTTAAGTCATGTACTTACCCATAACCGTTTTATATTTCATTGACGATAGGGAGTTTCCTTAATCTCTATGATAGAAATACTCACTCCCGGATTTCCGGTATATCTTCGTAAATGGTACCTCTAAGAACAGTTCAGTCTCTATTCGGTATCTTACTTTTTGCTTTCAAGAAATGTCGGAACAAAAACGACAACTGCTGAAAGAGCAACTGCAACATAAACGAGACGAGTAAAAAATGACATTTCGCCGAATAACATTGCTACAAGGTCGAACTTAAACAGACCAACAAGTCCCCAATTCAGACCTCCAACAACAAGCAGAATAAGAGCTACCCATATACCAGTATTTAGTTTCAACATTTTTCGAACCTTTCAATTAAATTGTTATAAAATTAGCCATACTGCTACCGGCTTTTATTTAAGCACTTACACACACCGGTTTACTTTATCTAATAATAAAGCACAAAGATTCTTTAGTAAATCAGAGCAGAGTCTGTTTTTAAAGTAAGATAAATTGCCTATCCGTCTGTCATTAAAATCCCCCACAATTACACCAATTTGCCAGAACCAGATGATGCCAAATACAAGTTTGACAATCTCTTCAGTACCGTTACAATAAATAAAAAGTTATATTTTAGTGGTTTCCTGCAATTTCCTGATATAGGTTATGGAAAAGGAAGCAAGAAAGTTGAGAAATCAAACGAAAAAACTTAATGATATTGCCGTAGAGCTTGAATATACCCAGGAAATGCTGCATGTTAGCGAAGATAAATACCGTCAGCTTGTAGAGAACGCCGACTGTATTATTCTGCGCATGGGCAAAGACGGGAAAATAACCTTTTTTAATGAATTCGCCCAGAAGTTCTTTGGCTACAGTGAGCGTCAAATTCTTGGCAAAAATATAATAGGGACAATAATACCTGAAAAGGACAGCTCCGGCCGAAATATGAATAAGTTAATCAGAGACATCAAACAGCGTCCTGAACTTTATACTACCTACGAGAATGAGCATATTTGTAAAGATGGGCATAGGGTATGGATTCACTGGGCAAACAGAGCAATCCATGATGAGCAGAGAAAGATTTAGAAGGAAACATCATATCATGGAACCTCGGAGCGGAGCGTATATATGGATACGTCGAAGCTGAAGCGATGAAGATGAATATCGACAGGATAATCCCCGATCATAAGCAGGATGAAATGATGTCACTGTTAGCAAGGGTGCTAAAAGGGGAAAATATCGAATTATTTGAAACACAGCGACTTACAAAAAATAACAGGATATTTGATATTTCGCTTACAGCAACATTGTTGAAGGATGAAAATGGAAAACCATTTGCCATTACTACAACTGAAAGGGATATTACTGAACGCAGACGCCTGGAAAAGGAAATCCTGGATATAACCGAAAGAGAACGAGAACTGATAGGCCAGGAAATGCACGATGGCATGGGCCAGTTACTTACCGGCATTGCTGTAAAGTGCAAAGGATTAGCATTAGAGCTTAAGAGTAAATCTTTGGACGAATCACAAGAGGCGCTGGTAATATCAAAACTTGCCAACAAGGCAATAGCTCAGACACGAGACCTCGCCAGAATGCTTTATCCTATTGATATTGAAACCGGTGGTTTGATATCGGCATTAAGAATGCTGGCGTCCAATACGGAAAAAACGATGGGAGTATCTTGTCGGTTCCGGTGTGGAAAATCTGTCTCGGTTAAAAATCTTGTTGAGGCAAAACAAATATATCGCATTGTACAGGAAGCGATTACCAATGCGGTCCGGCACGGCAACGCAAATAATATCAATATAAAACTTCGTCTGTCTAAAAAAGGAACTATTCTGTCAATTGAAAATAACGGCCTGGATTTTCCCAAGTTATCAACGAGAAGGAAAGGGCTGGGGCTGAAGATTATGAAATACCGTACCGACCTGATAGGCGGCTCTCTTGATATTCGCAAAGGCGACAAAGGTGGAACAGTTGTTATCTGCATTTTCCCAAATGGTAGATGAAGTTCCCAACAAAGGATTGTTATATGGCATTGAAGAAAAAGAATGATAAAACGAGTGAAAATAAAACACAGGTTCTTATCGTGGATGACCACCCTGTGGTACGAGATGGACTTACTACAGTTATCAACCATGAACAAGACCTGAATGTATGCGGCGAGGCTGACGATGCTCATGAAGCTCTGAAAGCCATCGCTGAATTAGAACCTGATGTTGTTATTGTAGACATATCCCTGAAGAGTTCGAATGGTATTGAACTGACAAAGAGTATTAAGACAGGAAATCCAAAACTCCCTGTCATAGTCCTTTCTGTTCATGATGAATCCGTGTATGCCGAGCGAGCCCTTTTAGCAGGTGCGAAAGCCTATCTTATGAAGGATGCTGTTTCAGAAAATATTGTCAAGGCGATCCGTACGGTTTTGAGTGGCGAGATATATGTTAGTAACACAATTTCAAAGAAGTTCCTCCATAAAATTGCGAGAGACAAGGCTGGTTCGACCAAAACACCAATAGAGACCCTCAGCGATCGTGAATTTGAAGTTTTCCGTCTGATTGCTGAAGGTTTGAAAGCTTCCCAGATAGCTATGCAACTCCATCTGAGCACAAAAACCATCGAGACTTATCGCTCGCGCATTAAGGAAAAACTAAATTTACCTAATGCCGCTGAACTTCTCCAATATTCCATAAAATGGGCAAAGAGTCAGGACTGAGACTGATGTTATCTTGACTTGTAGC
>JARRRJ010000468.1:0-2721 GCA_037380865.1 Sedimentisphaerales bacterium | reverse complement strand
TGGCTGGAAGCCTTCGGTGAAATTCGAAGAAGGCTTAAACAAAACCATTGACTGGTACCTGCAAAACCAGGACTGGCTTAAAAATGTTGTAACAGGAGATTATCTGCAGTATTACGAAGAGATGTATAAAGACCGTTAGAGCTCTTTGGGGGGGCGATATATGTCGGATGTTGTTAAACGTAAAGCTACCATATGTGTCGTAAATTATAAAACATTATTCTTAACTATGTTGTGCCTGCGCTGTATTAGAAAATTCACTCGATATCCTTATGAAGTGATTGTTATCGACAATGATTCACGCGATGAATCGCTGAATTATCTGAAATCTCTAACCTGGATCAGGCTAATCGAGCGACGTAATGAGCCAGGGATGTCGGGAGGCAGCTACACTCACGGTGCCAGTCTTGATCTGGGCCTTCAAAACTGCTCTACGGAATTTTTTGTCACCCTGCACTCGGACGCTTTCGTACAAAAGGAAAACTGGCTTTCTGATTTGGTGAGCTATTTTAACGATGACGAAAATACCGCCTGTGTGGGCTCGGGAAAAATAGAAATTAAGCCGAAATGGGAAACGTTTTTAAAAAATACGTTTGATATGAAAAAACTGGAAAACAGGCTGTTTCACGGACTGGAGTTCGCAGGAAGGTCTCGTTACTACAATAGAACAATATGCTGTTTGTACCGGACGGAAACCCTGTTGAAGGAAAAGCTTTCTTTTCTCATGGGCAATAACAACGGCCTGACACCCGGAAAAAAGCTCTATTTCGAGCTCGTGGATCGAGGATACAGAACGTTGGAATTATCTGCCTCGCTCATGGCCGACTACGTATTTCACCTTGGTCACGGCACGCAGGTTGTTCATCCTGAGCAATTTTCGATACGCAGAAGAACTATAAGGAAGGGAAATCGGGCTCTTTCCAAAGTGAAAGCTTCACGCTTTTTTCAGAGTATTTGCGCAGACAACTCGCTGGATAACTGATATGCAGAAAACAATAAGCAACATAGTCTTCACGAAGAATCGTCCTTTGCAGCTCGACGCATATTTGGAAAGTCTATACAAGTATTTTCCTTCGCAGCCTATCCGGACGTACGTTATTTATAAGGAAGAGCTTTTCACGCAAGAGTACGAGTTGCTTTTCAGTAAATTCAAACAATGTATCGTCGTCAGGGAATCTGATTTTCACTCCGATTTCATGAATATCCTCAATCGAATCGATACTGATTATATTCTTTTTGGTGTCGATGATGTCGTGTTCTTTGACTCCGTTAATTTTGATGTGATAAACGAAATATTTGACAAAGGGGAAAACGATATTTTTGGCTTCTCACTGAGATTTGGCGATGAAATAACTGGAAACGGCAAAGATATTGTCAACCAAACGGAAGTCAGAGGGCAGACTGTTTTTTATCTCGACTGGACAAAAGGTCAGACTCCCAATACACGTTACCCTTTTGAATTATGTGCAACTATATACAAGACCTCGCTCGTGAAAGAAATTATCGCAAAAGCAATGAGCGGCAACGCTGTAATAAGAAGACTCTTTTTGCCCAATTCTGTTTTGATAAAAACGCTCGGAAAAATAACTTCGATGAGATCGACTCTCAAATCGTTTGGCTTTTTCTTCAACCCCAATACTTTGGAGTCTTGGAATTGCCGATGGTGCAGGGAGCATAACGACCAGTTTCCGAAGCACATATATTTTCAAAAATTATGTGCCAGTGCGGTCCAGCTCAACATGGTGAATGCAACCATGCGAAAAGTCTTTGACGAATCGGATGGTTATACGATAGAGTCACTCGCCCAAAAATACCGCCAGGGCTACAGGCTGGATATAAATTACATTTCTGAAAACAAGCCCCGCCAAACTCACTGCGGGAAGCAATGTTTCAGGCTTTGTAAAGACGAATGAATGTCAAACTCTCAATGTGCAGGAATTAAAATGTCGAAATTTTATAGCAGATGGAAGAGACCTCTTGTAAGAACGAAAATACTCTCCGGCTTAGCGAAATATCCCTCCTACCTCAAGGACCTGAGAGATTATAGCAAAATGGAAGGAGCCGAGCCTGTAAGGTTGAGAGACACGTATCCCTGTCTTTTTGATAAAACGTCCACAACGCATATTGATGCTCACTATTTTTATCAGGATATTTGGGCCTTCAAGAAAATCATGGAACAAAAGCCGAAACTTCATGTTGACGTTGGCTCAAATGTTAAGTTCGTAGGCTTTACGGCTGCAATAACCAAGGTTCAATTTGTTGACATAAGGCCTTTAGAGGTGTCAAATCTCGATAACTTTGAAAATGTCAGAGGAAGTATTCTTGAAATGCCCTATGAAAGCAACACACTCAAATCCGTTAGCTGTTTACATGTTGCAGAGCATATAGGTTTAGGCAGATATGGCGATAATCTTGATCCTTTCGGGACAATGAAAGCGGCTAGGGAATTATCGAGATGCCTTGCCAAAGGTGGACATCTTTATTTTTCACTCCCGGTAGGCAAACCGCGACTATGCTTTAACGCTCACAGAATACATTCACCAAAACAGATTCTTGATTACTTCAACGACCTCAAGCTAATGGAATTCTCAGGCACGGATGACAAGAAAAGATTTATTCAGAATATCGATATTGACATTTTGGAAGAAGCAAAATATGCTTGCGGTATGTTCTGGTTTATAAAAAAATAGAAAGCTTTGCCAACTTCCTTACTATAGAAAATAT
>JARRRJ010000467.1:0-3585 GCA_037380865.1 Sedimentisphaerales bacterium | reverse complement strand
GCATCCTGCCCGCACTACGAATTCCTATTTCGTAACATCTCCATACAGGCAATTTGCAATTAACTCGATACCTTCAGGCAGTCTGGGCCCGAGCCGCAGAAGGGCGTCCGAATACAGCACATAAATTCTTCCATTCTTAACTGCAGGAAGATTAGGATATTCGCTCCAGAAATGCTCTGCGTTTTTCTGCTGAGTTTCGATATTATCTTTGCTCATCGCAGATTGAATTATAACTTCGGCACCGCACGAGAGAGTCTGTTCAGTCGAAATTGATGGATACTCCTGCAAAGTCTTTCCGATTGCATTTTCTCCGCCTGCGGTTTCTATCACTTCGTTTAAGAAAGTGTTTCTGCCTGCAACCCTCAGAGGTTCTTCCCAAATTACCAATAAAACTTTGGTTTTTTCAGCACGGCTGTACCTTGCTTTAAGCTCGTTTATTTTATTTTCAACTGTTTTCGCAAGCATTTCAGCCTTTTTTTGAGATGCTGTAGCAATGCCTATCTGCTGAATTGATTCAGGTAACTCGCTGATTTTTTTCATTCGTAAAACAAGCACTTTGTAGCCAAGACGCTCTAAAGTATTAGCTACGGATTTTTGCTGTTCAAACCATAGTGTTATAACCAAATCAGGTTTTGCTGCAATTATTGATTCTGTGCTCGGCTGCAAGAATGTTCCTACTTTATTTATATCACCCGCTTCAGGGGGATAATCGCTGTCATCTGAAACAGCGACAAGTTTGTCACCGAGTCCGATCGCAAAAAGGATTTCAGTAATATTTGGAGCGAGTGACACAATTCTTTCGGGAGGACTGTTAGGAGCGGTAATGCCTGTATCAGGCTTTTTTTGAGAAGCGAACTTCTTCGAGAAGCCTGTCTGTATCTATATAAGCTCGCTTGTTTTCCAGTATTTCAATCAGGTCCTGTATAAAATCAAGAGGCTCAGCTTTTGCAAGCAGAGTCGGAAATGCCTGTATAGCCATCGTTCTCGGCGCAAAAGGAACCAGCTCAATTCCGAGCTTTTCAATCAGCTCTGAATTGTTTTCGAGCATTTCTATCTGTGCTTCAGTAACCTCGAAGCTTTCCGGCATCAAAAGCCTTTGCGATTGAAGTTTGCTGCTGCGCACCCGCTCACACAAATCCTCGTACATAATTCTCTCGTGCAATGCATGCTGGTCAATCAAGACAAAGCCATCGTCAGTCTGCGCAACGATAAAACTATCGTGTATCTGTATAAATTTCCTGTCTGTTTGCGTGGCAGGTGAATCTGATCTGCCAATTTCCTCAGGCCTTTTCTTGTGAGTTGTGACAGGGGAGTTATGATGAAATTTGAATCGAGGCTGACTCGAAGATGGTCTGTGTTTCTTGAAGAACTCAGCCATCGCATCCGCAATTTTTTGATTCTGTCCGAGCTTTGTGCTCGATGAAATATTCTGCTGACCTGTCGATGGCATCTGAACGGGAGTGTTGAGATTTGTTCCCAATAGTTTCTCTCTCAAAGCTCCCAGTATTTGCGAATGGACAAGATTGGCGTTGTAAAAGCGCACTTCATTTTTTGTCGGATGCACGTTGACATCGTAATCTTCGTGCGGCATCTTCATGAAGAGAAACACGACCGGGAACCTGTTCGGCTCCAAAAGTCCTCGATATGCTTCCTTGATTGCATGGGAAATGAATTTATCCTGTATGAATCGGCCGTTCAGAAAGATGTATTGAAACTTATTGCTTGTCCGCGAAATTTCAGGTCTTCCCATTAAAGCGTGAATTTGCAGGCCTTTTTCATCGCTCTGAGTTTCTATCAATCCTTCGGAAATGCTCCCTGTCGGTGATGGAAAAAGTGATCCGATTCTCTGACGCAGACTGTCACTATCGAGCAGGCGATAGACTTCTCTGCCATTATGCATAAGTGTTAAATCCAGACTTTGATTAGCCAAAGCAATTCGAGTGAACTGCTCGTTCACGTGTCCCATTTCAGTATTGGCAGTTCGAAGGAATTTTCGCCTGGCGGGAAGTTTGTAAAAAATGTCCCTTACCTGAATCGTAGTTCCATAATCGGCGCTGCACGGGCTGGAATTAGTTTTATTGCCGCAATCGATTTCGATGCAGTTTGCAGAGTTTGAGTCT
Source organism: Sedimentisphaerales bacterium (assembly GCA_037380865.1). GTDB lineage: Bacteria > Planctomycetota > Phycisphaerae > Sedimentisphaerales > Anaerobacaceae > JAFGPS01. Next base: position 1,465 of record JARRRJ010000467.1, on the reverse strand, counting down.
TTCACTCTGCTCACTGCCTTTACCTGTGCTATCGAAGCGATGCTCGCAAGCGCTTCACCTCGAAAACCCAGCGTCGAAATACCAAGCAGGTCCTTACTGGTTTTGATTTTGCTTGTAGTGTGCGGCTCGAACGCTTTGGCAAGATCATCCGCGTCCATGCCGCAACCGTTATCGGTGATAGAGATTAGCTTGCGTCCGCCGTCTTCAATGGTTACAGTAATTTTAGTCGCGCCCGCGTCGATACTGTTTTCCATAAGTTCCTTGACAACGCTGGCAGGTCTTTCGATTACCTCGCCCGCGGCTATCATATTTATCATATTCTGATCAAGTAACTCTATCTGTCCCATAAGTTTCTCATTGTACAGAGTTTTAGTGGAAATGCCAGAAATTATAATGTTCGTGGACCTTACCATCACCATGGCAGGGTTTTAAACTTGCATAAGAAAGTGAATTTTGCAGACCAATAAACGTGTGTAATGATTATTTTTCTAATAGCGATTGGCCGGTCATTTCTTCGGGCTGGGGGATGTCCATCATTTCCAGGAGAGTCGGGCCTATGTCTGCTAATCGTCCGTCTTTGCGCAGTTTTTTGCCCTTGTATCTTTCGCTGAAAACGACTAACGGCACGTCGCCAATTGTGTGAGCGGTGTGTGGCTTGTCGGGGCTGCCGTCTATCATTTTTTCGAAATTTCCATGGTCGGCCGTGATCAATGCGGATCCGCCAAGCGCTTTGACCTTATCAAGAATCCTGCCAACACATTCGTCGACTGCCTCAGCGGCTTTTATCGCTGCTGACAAAACTCCCGTATGGCCTACCATGTCAGGATTGGCGAAATTGATTATAATCACGTCGTATTTGTTCGATTCGAGCCTGTCGAGAACAACTTCGCAGACTTCATAGGCGCTCATTTCAGGCTTTAGGTCGTACGTGCGAACGCGAGGCGAAGGGACTATCTGCCTGTCTTCACCCGGGAAGGGTTTTTCCGTGTAGTCGTTGAAAAAGAATGTGACGTGAGCATACTTTTCAGTTTCCGCGCAGCGAAATTGCTTGAGGCCGAGCGAGCTCCAGTAAGCTCCGAGAATGTTTTTCATCTTCGGAGGTTTCGGAAATGCTACAGGCGCCGGAATCGTCGCATCATACTCTGTCATGCATACGTAATAAATATCAGGCTTTGTCGTTCTGGGAAAGTCCTTGAAATCAGGCGAGACGAAGGCGCGTGTAATCTCACGAGGTCTGTCTCCGCGGAAATTAAAAAATACTACGCCGTCACCATCACTTACCGTAGCGATCGGCTCATTATTTTGATTGATAATACTGGTCGGCTCTATAAATTCATCTGTCACGTCCTTCTTATAACTTTCAGCAATAGCTTCACTTGCACTTCTGGCCTTGTTGCCTTTGCCGAATCGCATGCACTCGTAGGCCTTTTGTACCCTGTCCCACCTGCTGTCGCGGTCCATCGCG
>JARRRJ010000466.1:0-2734 GCA_037380865.1 Sedimentisphaerales bacterium | reverse complement strand
TATGCGCCAGCCCAACCTGAGTTATTACGTTGGAAACAGGTATTTAAGAAATCTCGATACAGGCGACGGAATCCATAGCTCCAATGCTTTTACCTATGCCTTGACTTATATACTTGACCCGCGATACAGTCTGGTTTATGCTGGACAGGTAGATTTCGATGATGGCGCAGCAATACGAAACGATATAGCTCTTATCAGGAGATACCACAGACTATTCTGGTCTATTTCGTACAGTCGCGATGAATCACTGGATAGACAGTCGGTAGTATTCAGTCTATGGCCGCAGGGAGTGCCTGAATTGGCTTTCGGACCGGGAAGATATATGGATTTAGGCGGCACTGCAGGATTTTAGTAGTGTATAATATAAAGATGATTGTTGGGATTTAAGGAGAGTACTATGGCATTAGTAAATACCAAAAAGATGTTCGAGATGGCATACAAGAACGGCTATGCAATCGGAGCTTTCAACGTAAATAACATGGAAATCACGCAGGGCATTATAGAAGCTGTTGCTGAAGAAAAAGCACCCTTGATTCTTCAGGTATCAAGAGGTGCACGTGAATATGCCAGTAATAGCTGGCTCAAAGCGATGATTGATGTCGCTGTGCGTGAGAATCCGGATATTCCGATTGCGATACACCTTGATCACGGTGATAAGTTTCAGACGTGCAAAGAATTCATCGAAGACGGTTTTACCTCGGTGATGATAGATGCTTCGAGCAAGCCTTTTGAGGAGAATATCGCGATTACAAAAGAAGTGGTCGATTACGCACATGAGAGAAACGTGGTTGTGGAAGCAGAACTTGGACAGCTTGGTGGTATCGAGGAAGATGTCGTAGGTGTAGATCATGACGATATTAGCAAACACTTGTGTGACCCGGAACAGGTGCAGGAATTCGTTGAGAAGACCAAAGTAGATTCGTTAGCGGTTGCTATTGGAACAAGTCATGGCGCATATAAATTCAAGAAGGAACCCAAGCTCGCCTTCGACATTCTCGAAGACATCGGTAAAAGGCTTCCCGGATTTCCGCTTGTAATGCACGGTTCAAGCAGCGTTCTGAAGGAATTCAAGGACTTGATAAACAAGTACGGGGGAAATATGCCCGATGCTATGGGTGTGCCCGAAGAAGCCATAAGCCAGGCCGCAAAGATGGGCGTCTGCAAAGTGAATATCGATACGGACCTTCGTATGGCGCTCACTGCCAAAATAAGGCAGATTTTTGCTGAAAAACCTGCTGAATTCGACCCGCGCAAATATCTGGGCCCGGCCAGAGACGCCATTAGAGAAATGGTCAAACACAAGCTGCAAGTTCTTGGCTGTGCAGGCAAAGCGGCAGAATGTTCTTAAAAAGTAAATACTGGTCCGAGGCGATTCGGCTCAAACAGAGCTATTCGTCATTTCGGAAAATTAATTTTATTGTTTTAATCTTAGCTCGGTAAATCAAATGCAAAAAGAACGACGAAAAGCAAACAGGTTCGTATATTTTGCGCTGGCGCTGACTATTGTCATTTCGTTGGCCGCCTTCGCACTTTCAACACGTCCGGTTCCCGGGGATATAAATGAAGTCCTGGTTGAGAATCTCCCCTCCCTCTCGGGTGAAGCAAAAGTTGTCAATGACGCTTCTGTACTAATCTGCAAGGGTGATTTTGACACCGCCAAAGAGCTTGTGGAGGAAAAAATCGGAAGCGATCCGAACAAGCTTGATTCTCAGGCGCGAGAAATACTGCAGATCACGAAAGATTACGATGTGATAGAGCAGCAGCGAAAAGAAGTAAAAGATAAAGCGTATTCAGACAAACTGGCGAAACTTGACGAGTATCGCAAGCTATCAGAAACCAACGACCCGAACGAACCAAATGACCTTACAGTCGTGCTTTCTGCTATTTCAGATGTAACTGATCTGGCCAATAAGAAACAGAAGGAGGAAGTTCTTTCCGATTCGTATGTTAAGCAGGTGATCCAGGAAGCGATGGATAAGGCGGCCGGCTACGAAGTGGAAGGCAAGTGGATTGACGCTTATTCAAACTGCTATTACTGGCTTGCCGTGATTGATCCGAACAACGAGGGATATAAAAATTACGCGGAACAAGTCTACGAAAAGGCACTCATTGCCGCGTCTCTCGAAGATAGTCCCTGCGAGACCCGCAAGGAGCGATATGAGGGCGTCAGAAAAGAGATTTTCATGAGTTCGATAATTTACCTGGATCGCAATTACGTCAGTAAGCTTGATTATGATCTGATGACTGACAAAGCCATTAATCAATGCAAGTTGCTCGGAGAGGTGATGAAGTTTCCGCCGGAAGATTTAAGGGTACAAATCGAGGAGAAACAATCCCCGGACGAGTACAGGAAATCGCTTGCGGCATGGTCAGAAGCTTTGGACTCGCTCGAAAACGAAGCAAAAAAGCAGGCTGACGGCCCGATCACTCTCGATATTTTCCTGGATACGTTTAACAAGGTGCTTGGTATTAACCAGGCTACAGTAAATTTGCCTGAGCAATTGCTGATTGCCCAGTTTTCCGACGCATCACTCTCGGCACTGGATCCTTATACTGTGATTGTATGGCCCAAACAAGTAGAGGATTTCGAGAAGCTTATGACAAACGAGTTTTCTGGTATAGGTGTGGAAATTTCAAAACCAGCCGGCTTGCTCACGGTTGCGAGCCTTTTACCAGACACGCCTGCTTATAAAGTGGGACTCGATGCCGGGGATGTAATCGAAGCGGTTGATGG
>JARRRJ010000465.1:0-2742 GCA_037380865.1 Sedimentisphaerales bacterium | reverse complement strand
CGTCGAGCTTCAGGGATATATCGGGAATTATCTTAATAATATAACGCTTGCGGAACTTGCGGGAAATGAATCAAAGAAGAGAAATGCAAAGTCGAAAAAATGAAAGGCCGAATAATGAATGAAAAAAAGGAAAAAGCAGGTTTGTTGCAGGCATGTCTGGGAAAGGGACAGAATCTTTCTGACCTTATCGGATACGCAAAAGATTCGATAGTTAGCAAGATAATAATCGAAAAAGCCGCCGGGACAATTACTCTCTTCGCGTTTGATAAAGGACAGAAGCTTAGTGAGCATACGGCGCCATATGACGCAGTCGTTCATATTCTCGAAGGCAAAGCACTAATCAGAATAGATGGCAAAGACAACGATGTTTCATCTGGTGAGATTATCATCATGCCTTCTGACGTGCCGCATTCCGTAGCCGCACAGGAACAATTCAAAATGCTTTTGACGATGATTCGCATAAAAGGTGAACAATAAAGGAGGTTTGTTTAGTGGAACAGCCGGACAAAACTATATCTATATGCAATGAGCTTATTGATGAAATGAAATCTGTGTTTGGCAGTGATATTAAGCGGATAAATCATGCGCTGGCAGTGCTTGATTATGCCGAAAAAATACAAGCCGGTGAAGGTGGTGACGTTCTGATTGTCAAAGCAGCGGCTGTTTTGCATGATATAGGTATTCAGCAGGCTGAAAGAAAATACAACTCCAGCGCAGGAAAGTACCAGGAAATCGAAGGTCCTCCCATAGCACGTGACATTCTCGGAAGATACGAAATGAAGCCGGAAGCAATCGAACATATATGTAGGATTATCGCGAACCATCACAGCGCAAAAGACATCGATACGACCGAGTTAAGGATTATCTGGGATGCAGATAATATTGTGAATTTGCGGGAGAAGCTTGAAAAACTGGGAAACGAAAAAATTCGAGAAATTATCAAGAAAAGGTTCAAAACTCAAACTGGTTATAGAATAGCCTGTGAGTTGTTCTGTCAAAACGAAAATGAGAAAGTCTGAGAGAGAAAGGAAAAATTATGTTTTGTTATCAATGTGAACAAGCTGCCGGCGGAACAGGATGTACTCAAGTTGGAATATGCGGCAAGGACCCGGACATCCAGAGTTTGCAGGATACGCTTATTTTCGGCTTGAAAGGCATTGCCGCTTATGCGTATCATGCACGCGAACTGGACAAGCACGACGAAGAAGTTGATGCATTCATGCATGAGGCTATGTTCTCGACACTCACTAACGTGGATTTCGACCTGAATCGCTATGTCGAACTTGTGCTGAAAGCAGGCGAGATGAATCTTCGCGTTATGCAATTGCTCAACGACGCAAATACTTCAAGATTTGGCAATCCGACTCCCGCAAAGATTCCGAGTGGGACAAAAGCCGGACCCGGCATAGTCGTTACAGGACATGACCTGCTCGACCTTTATGAACTGCTCAAACAAACCGAGGGAAAAGGAATCAATATTTACACTCACGGCGAAATGCTTCCGGCTCACGGCTATCCTGAATTGAGAAAATTCAAACATCTTATAGGCAATTACGGCACAGCATGGCAGAACCAGAGAACGGAATTCGACGAATTCTCAGGCCCGATTCTGGTTACTACTAACTGTATTATGATTCCTAAAAAATCCTACATAGACAGGATTTTCACCTGTGGCATAGCAGGCTGTGCCGGAGTAAAGCATATTAAAAACAGGGATTTCAGCGAAGTTATCGAGAAAGCTCTTTCTCAACCTGCGTTACCTGATAATTCGAAGGGCACCCTGAGTACCGGCTTTCACTATACAGCCGTGCTTGGCCTTGCAGATAAAATCGTCGAAGCTGTCAAAGCAGGCAAAATCAGACACTTCTTTTTCATCGGAGGCTGTGACGGCGCCAAACCGGGCCGCAATTATTTCACAGAATTCGCGGAAAAAGTTCCGGAGGATTGCATCATTTTAACAGCCGCATGCGGAAAATACAGGCTGAACGCCCGTGATTACGGTGATATTGACGGCATTCCGCGACTTCTCGATACGGGACAATGCAACGATGCCTATTCAGCCATAAAAATCGCGACTGCGCTGGCTGAAGTTTTTAACTGTGGTGTAAATGACCTGCCGCTCTCGCTGATTGTATCATGGTACGAGCAGAAGGCCGTTGCGATTTTGCTTACGCTCTTGCATTTGGGTATAAAGAATGTTCGCCTCGGCCCGAGCCTGCCTGCCTTTATAAGTCCGAATGTGCTGAATCTGCTCGTGGAAAAGTACGGTATCAGGCCCATCGGAAACGCAGATGAAGACTTGGCTGAAATTCTGGGCAATTGATATGTTTATTGAAACTAATTGCGAGTATAATCTGTAAGTAGTGGCAAATAAATTGAAATTGAGCAGGGTGGGATTCTACCCCACCATTTATGAATTGCTGGGGGCACTTCTCACCCTGCGGCAATAAGTTGAAAGTGACTAAAGCATAAAGAGTTCGATTCTTAAAATAAAGCGCATTGTAATGTGGATTGCGATGGGATTTATCGCCCTGCTTTTTTTCATGTCTGTCTACGGAGCGTTTAAAGGCCCGGAGCGAGCGAAAGAGTTTTTCAACAGTGTTCCCCTGGCGATCTACTGGACAGCTTTCATTCTTCTTCTCGCGATAGGGATCGCCTTATTTCCGCGTCTGATTCACAAGCCAGCGCTATTGTTCCTGCACTTCGGCTGCATCATGATTTTGCTGGGCGGTATCTGGAGCT
>JARRRJ010000464.1:0-2750 GCA_037380865.1 Sedimentisphaerales bacterium | reverse complement strand
GTATTACTTTTTTCAATTTTTTCTTCGGCTTTTAATTCTTCAATTTTCTCGAAAGAAACATTTGCCTCCTCTTGGAGAGGCATATTTTCAGTCAATGTCCTTATGGAAGAACCATCATCAACAAAAAACACAAATAATATTACTGCTAATACAGTTACTACGCCTCCCAGGAATACCTGCTTACTCCAGTCATTTTTCTTCACCCATTTAATTATCGTAGATGATTCCATCCGACCATAATTATTGGTGGCAGGACTGGCCGACGGATCTATTGATGGAGCCTCCATCTCGGCTAATCCCTTAAAATCGCTAATTATTTCTTCTTCCGGTAAACCCACCAGTTTTGCATATGCACGAAGATATCCTGCAACAAAAACTGGTGCCGCCAATTGATCCACTTCACCTCTTTCAAGTGCTTCTATTTTTTCTTGACTCAGTTTTAAATGTGTCGCCACTTCTTTTCGGGATAATCCCGACTGTTCTCTGGCTTGACGCAAACGGTTTCCAGGCGAAACAGCCTGTTCATGTTTATTTTCTATATCCTCCATTTCTTTTATTTCAGGCACAGTTATTTCGCATTGTTCCCTGTTGTTTGCTCCATCAATAATCGCGTTTCATTAGAATCAGGAAATTTTCGACGCAGTAGATTTTCATAATTACTAACAGCTTTCTCGTCACCAAGATGCTTTTCTATCTGAATACCAAGCCACAAACTCTCCGGATTCATTACACCTACCTCCTGAAAACGTTCCAAATAGGCGCGTCCAGAAAGGTAATTTTTACTATTTATGCTGACTAGAGCCATATTCAACAATGCAATTGGCAACCTTGGATTTAATTCTAATGCCTTCCTCAAATATTTTTCCGCCTTATCCATATCTGGTACTCGTGTCATACAAACTCCAAGATTTTCAAGCGCTTTTTCTGGAGTTTTATATTTCCTGTCATTGATAGCTGCCAGAAAGTGTTTCTCTGCATCTGAAGGCTTTCCAATTCGACATAACAACTCTGCATAATTGTTTTGAATAACTCCGCTACTTGGCTCCAGATCTACTGCTTTTTCATAGTGGTCTATTGATTTCTCATATTCACCCATAAGATCATAAACCAGCGCAATACTACTGTGGGCTTCTGGATAATTAGGCTCATAACTTAATGACTTCTGCATTTTCTCAAGTGCAACATCAAGCTTTCCCTGTTGAAGATATTTAACACCAAGCCTCAAATTAATATCGGCTTTTTTAAAAGTATTTTCTTTTTCCTTCGCGCTAGCACAAGCCAATAAAGATAAACAAATACAGATAATTATTATTTTTCGCATTCTATTTACCCTGTTGCTGCCTCATTTTGAATTACCTTAGATGTACCACTCGTGCGCCTGGTTTTATCCATCACTTTTCCAACCAATTGCCCACACGCCGCATCAATATCATCTCCTCTGGTACGACGAGTAATCGTTATTAGCCCCCCCTTCATAAGCACATCACGAAAACGGTTAATTGAATCTTCGCTGCTACGCTTAAACTGTGTATTAGGAAATGGGTTAAATGGAATTAGATTTACTTTTGACGGCAAACCCTTTAACAAGTTCACTAGTGATCTAGCATGATTAATACTATCATTCACACCTTCAAGCATGACATATTCGATAGTAACTTTACGACGAGTATCACCATCAATATATTGCTTGCAGGCATCAAGCACCTCTCGAATATTATATTTTTTGTTCAAGGGTACCAGCTCATCACGTAACTTATCATTCGGTGCATGCAGTGAAAGTGCCAATGCTACATCACTGACTTCTTTTAATCTTTTAATTGCAGGCACCACACCTGACGTGCTTACCGTAACCCGTCTTTTTGACAAGCCATAGGCGAAGTCATCCATTAATAAATCTATTGTTTTAACCGTATTTTCGAAATTCAGCAAAGGTTCGCCCATACCCATAAACACAACATTAGATATAATTCGATCACCTTTTGGATCCTTTCCCAGCGCTTTATTTGCCACCCAAACCTGACCAATAATTTCCGCTACTGTGAGATTGCGGTTAAAACCCTGTTGAGCTGTCGAACAAAAAGAACACTCCAATGCGCAACCAACCTGCGTGGATACACATAAAGTGCCTCGTCCTTTTTCAGGTATAAAGACGGTTTCGACAGAATTTCCACTGTCGACCTTCAATAACCATTTATGAGTACCATCGTTTGAGCCCTGGTCTACAACAATTTCCGGGGTCCGGATTTCTGCCATTTCTTCCAGTTTTACTCTCAAATCTTTACTAAGATTGGTCATCTCAGCAAAGTCATTTACGCCATATTGGTGAATCCACTGGATAACCTGGTTGGCCCGAAATCGCTTTTCGCCTATTTTCGCGAAAAATGCTTCCATCTCAGTTCGGTTCAAATTTAGTAGGTTTAACTTGGAAGACATGTTTATTTCTCTCAATTCCACAATAGCACCCTGAGTGCTGGGCCAGATTGCTGTAAACCCCTTATTGTACAAGAGAAATGGGAGAAACCCCTAGCTGCAACCCTTAATAATTGGGCCAGATTTTAAACAATTTTGGGTATAAGCCGGGGCAAGAAGTATTTTAGATACAACGACTTAAAGAATCAGCCGAATGACGGTCATCTCCCGAAATTCAAGCATTATTGCGTGCTATTCTTTAAGTCGTTGTATCTAAAATACTTCTTGCCCCGGCTTATACCCAAAATTGTTTAAAATCTGGCCCAATTATTGAGGGTTGC
>JARRRJ010000463.1:0-2755 GCA_037380865.1 Sedimentisphaerales bacterium | reverse complement strand
CTTCTACAGCTTTATCTCCAAATCCCGGCAGTAAGAGTGGAACAGAATTCGATGTCATGCCACCTTTATCTTCAATATAGAGACCTTCCATGAGCAGATTAAGACGATCCTCTCCGCCTTCGAGATTCAATCCTTTTCGTAGATATTCCTGGCTGTAAATCGTAGTATTAGCAAACCAATCAAAGCCTTTTCCTTTTCCCATATATACAGGTTTTACAAAATATTCCTGTTCGAGCGCGAGCCAGGGTATTTTTTCAATACTATTATCGGGAAGGGCATCTTCATTTTTTATAAGTACCAGGTCGATATGGTTAAGATGATAATAAGCATTGGGATCATTAGTTATTGCCAGGTTTGATACTCCAGTTAAGTTTTCTTTCCAGCTTTGACGAACTACAAGCCTGTAGCCGTCATAGCCGTTGATTTTTAAGGTTGGTGTTTCGTCACACTGGATAATTTCCCAGGTTGGCTGCCATTTTGAAAAAACGCGCAAAACATCCTGTGCATAGTCAGGCAAGCTCAATCCATTACTGTCTGCATTGGTTCTTTCTTTTGTTCCGGCAATATCATCCATCCAGTCTGCAATATCCATATATCTTGCCAAAACATCCTTGTTAATATCTGCTCCATAATTAATATTCGCATCCAAATATAGTTTCAACTCGGGAAGGTATAGTTCTGTCAAATATAATTTCCAGTAAGTTCTATCTAATAGCTGCGGCCTTACAAGCTGACCAACCTGCTCATTCAGCCAGATATCCAAAATCAAACCATCTGATTGCGGCCCGGTTTCGTTCCGAGGCACCATTTCAGCTTTATATGGTTTGACATCAGCTTCTAAACTTTTATCTGAAGGCGCTTCAAAATGATATTCCTTTGTATGATAAGCTAAGTGTATGCCGCCATTCTTTGTTGATGTTGTAACGTCATTAAAATCTTGTTCCATTTTTGTTCTTAAATAGGCGGTCAATTTTTCCCGGAGAATATTTTCCGACCACTCATCAGGAACACCAGACCATATTGGTTCGACAGGTATTTTGTTCAGGTCGAACCATTCTTTGGGCTCTCGTGGCACAATAACAATATCGGTTATAACTGAATTGCGTTCGTAAGGCGTTCTTTTCATAAAACAGCACCACTTTGCTTTTATTGAGTACCTTCCTATTTGAGAAAAGTCGTACCAGTCTGAGAGGCCTATCTCCACGTTGTAAGACTGGTTCGGCTTAATTATTTTGAATTCGGTATCAAGCTCTGCAAAACTGGTTTCAAGTTTCTTTTTTAATTTTATTTGTCTCCATGCAGGATCGGAAATCTCAAATGAGTAAAACGGATAATGCTGAACACAATCCCGTACTGTAACATCGTCGTTCATGTGATTTGTAAGTCTTACTTTTACAAGTACAGGCTCGCCTTTTATATACCGATTTTTGCTGAACGATACAGTACAGGAAAAATCCTCATTTGTAGTCGGGTCCCAAAAGGCGGCACCGCTCGAATTTACATCTGTACTGGACGGCATGGCTTTATTTTCTGCCGCGCCGGAATGGGATTTTTGACCATAGAGAAGTAAAACAAGCAAGACCAGTATTATTGATATAGGATTTTTAGAAATCTTCATTTTTTATTTCCAATATCAAGCCTATTTTATATCATCATTTTAGATTCAGGCAAATCATTTACAAAGTAAAAAGTATGTAAAAAATTTAACTCTTCCGGTAAAGAAGCTGGAGATTTATTGATAATGCTATTCGCCCTTAAGGCAGTAAATCCCCCAAAATAACTTTCAAATTGAATTAAATAATAATACAAGCTCATTATCCGAATAAGCCGGACAAAAAACAGTCAGGAATCTTTACTTTACCCAGATTGACAAGACCGGCAAACTGAAAAGGTAAATTCACTTGAATTTGCGTCCGATTTTGATGAAAGGGCTTTTATGATGCCCATAAATCCATACTGCAAACAGACTTAGTTTTTTGTAAAAATATTGTTGTTAAAAAGTGGATTCTGGTGTAAATTATTGTGTTTATAAAAGTGTGTGGAAAGTTGATTTTTGAATCCTTTTGCCAATTAAATACAGAGGTTTATAATGAAGGTAAACTTTAACAGAAGTGCCCTTGCTGAAGCACTTGGGCTGGTATCGTCGATAGTGCCGAGCAGGACTCCCAAGCCTATATTGCGCTGTGTCCAGATAGCCGCAGACGAGAAGGAAGTTCGAATTTGTGCGACCGACCTTGAAGTGGGCATAAATTACCTGATTTCCGAAGTCCAGATTGAAGAGCCCGGCGAAGCGATAGTTCCCGCCGACAGGCTCCTGGCGGTTGTCCGCGAAAGTATAGACGATGTGCTTTCGCTGGAATCTTCCGAGGGAACATGCCAGATAAAGGGAATGGACAGCCACTTTACAATTTATGGTCATGAGCCGGGCCAGTACCCGAAAGTTCCCGATTTCGACGGCCAGGCGGATATTAAGGTTTCACTCGGAAATCTCCAGACTGGGATTCAGCAAAGCCTGTTTGCGACAGCCAAGGAAAGCAGCAGATACGCTATAAACGGCGTTTTGTGGGAAATCAAGGACAAAAAGATGTTCCTCGTTGCCACTGACGGTCGCAGGCTCGCGCGAAGCAAGGTGAATTTATCTTCAGCGCCGAAGAAAGACGAAGCTCCCGCCGCCATTATAGTTCCCGCAAAAGCGATGGGCCTTCTGGACAAAATCGGCAGCAGCGAAAAAGACACAGTTTTGGCAAAGCCCGTA
>JARRRJ010000462.1:0-2761 GCA_037380865.1 Sedimentisphaerales bacterium | reverse complement strand
GGCCAGGCTATAAGAGTAGCAGGTGAAGGCGAACCGGGCAGAGGAGGCGGGCCGCACGGCGACCTGTACTGTTATGTCAGAGTGAAGCCTCACGACTTTTTCGAGCGCAGCGGCAACGACCTCAGTGTCGTTGTCCCGATAAGTTTCACTCAAGCCGCTCTTGGAACTACAGTCGAAGTGCCTACACTGGACGGAAAAAGGAAACTGAAAATACCCGCAGGAACGCAGTACGGTAGAATTTTAAGAATAGAAGGTCAGGGTCTGCCTGACATCAGAACGCACAGAACAGGCGACCTGTACGTACAGATTTTGGTTGAAACACCGACAAAATTGAATTCAGAGCAGCAGGACCTGCTAAGAAAATTTGCTGAAACCGAAAACAAAAACGTTTCTCCGAAGGCCACCAGTTTTTTTGAGAAGCTCAAAAAGCATTTTGGTGAAAACAAATGAAAAAGAAAGACGAAGAAGAATCCAAAGAAAATGAAGAAGACTTCGATGAAAGCACAATCGAGGAGCTCTCCAGCGTGATAGAAAACCTGCAGAAGGAAATAGAAGAACTGTTTGCTCAACTCCAGCGAGTAAGCGCAGATTATGCGAACTTCCAGAAACGAGTGCCGAGACAAATCTCCGATTCGATAAGCTACGAAAAGGAGAAAATAATAAAATCTCTCTTGCCCGCACTGGATAACTTCGAGCACACCCTTCAGAATGCAGCTAAATCGGAAAATGTCGAAGTCCTTGCAAAAGGCGTGCGAATCATTTACGACCAGATGCTTGATATTCTCAAATCTTACGGAGTCGAGCAAATGAAAACCTTGGACCATACATTCGACCCGTCCATGCACGAAGCTATGATGAGAAAAGCGGAGCCCGATAAAGAAGATAATATCGTACTGGAAGAATTCCAGAAAGGATATAAACTCAACGGCAGGGTTATCAGGCCCAGCAAAGTTGTTGTGAATAAACTTGAGAGAGAACTTCCTGCCGAAGAAGAAGTGCAGGGTGACGAAGACTTTTGAACGACAGACATGGAGTAATCATAATGCCTACTTACGAATATAAATGTGAAAATTGCGGACACCAGTTCGAGCAGTTTCAATCCATAACTTCCAAGCCATTGCGCGTTTGTCCGCAGTGCGGCGAAAACACTCTCATTCGTCTTATCGGTGCCGGTTCAGGCATAATCTTCAAAGGCTCCGGATTCTATTCCACAGACTACAGAACCGAAAGCTACAAAAAAGCAGCCGCCAGTGACAAAAAACCTTCTCCCAAAATAACCGAAAAGAAAGAATCCAAACCAACCGATTCAACATCCACAAAAAAATCCTCTTCGCCAAAAACAGAAAGCAAAAAAACAGATTAATTCAAACGGTCCAGTTTGATTCTCGTACCATTTTAACACTAAGTCATCGTTATCCCGTAAATTCCACTTCTGGAAGCAGATTAAGAAGAAATATCATCCTTTAACGCTTTTATCATTGTTTGAATTTCATCTTCGGTAAAACTGCCAGTGATCATAACCTTACTTCTCGTAGCACTTTCAATAGTCGGAGCGGCTATTACCACTCCATCAAAAATAATCGCCAAACTTCTTTTAATATTACTGCTTGTTAATTGATAAAATTGTTCACCCACCTTCTGATCGAATTCCAGGGAAATTGCAGGCATGCTCATATTGTCACTCACCTCCCTGATTTGTTTTATATCCCAGCTTCCGTCTAGCAGCATGATAAATGGTTTTCTGTTACAGACGAGCAAATATCTCCTCCCGCGATACTCCTGTGTTATGGGAAACGTACTCGGCAATTCATCTCTTAACAGCAGCCAGATATATTCGTCGTTTCTCTTCCAGCCTGCTTCAGGACCATTTTGACGAAGGTCTTCTTTATATTTAAGCTCTTGCTCAGGAGTCAAGAGACTCGTATTCCTGCTCGGCTCGACACTATCCGGAGCAATACGAAATTCCAATCCGTCCTGTTTTTTATTAGCATTTGTTTCTGCAAAAGGCTCGTTTTTATCAGCTCGATTCTTCCATTTTTTCCAGAGTTTAATAAAAGTCTCTGGGTTTTCAAGGCCCTGTTTCGCTTGTAAAACCGGACCCGGTTTCAGCGAAAAGTCTCCGTTCGCTGCATCGTTAAAAAGCGGATCAGATGTTATAGAATCTTCGGATGGACTGATATTTTCTGTTTCTGTTTTATTCTGCCAGAACGTGTTTCTATAGGTTTTGTTTGTATTTGTGCCGCTTTCCTTGAAAAGAGCTAGCCCGCGATCATTTCCTTTTATGATATTATCACGTATCGAAAGTCTGCAGGAATCACGCATATCTATTCCCGCAAACCCGGTATCAGCGATGACATTTCTTTGAATTGTAACATTTGATTGTGCGAAGCCACTGATGCCGGTTCCGTTTCCAATTATCACGTTGTTTTCTATTGTTCCAAGAGCGCTTCTATTACCAAGGTATACTCCCCTGTTCTTGTTGTTGATAATCAGGTTGTCTTTCATATTTAAAGTCCCGCCTGTGCTGCGAACACCATGATATCCCGAGCCTGTAACGACATTTCCGAGGACTTTCACATCTGCTCCGGCGTAAAGTGTTATGCCCTGATGGCCGCTATCCATTACAAGGCAATTTTGTATCGTGCCCTTTGAACCTTCCCCGAAACATACAGTATATTCAAATCCCTCGAATCTGCATGTGTCAATAGTAAGCTCTGAAAAACCGAGAGAATATATTGCTACAGGTGAGCGTTTGAAATTA
>JARRRJ010000461.1:0-2763 GCA_037380865.1 Sedimentisphaerales bacterium | reverse complement strand
ATAATTCTGCAAAATACTTCAGACCATCGACAAGCTGCTCGCCGCTTTCCCTACGGGTTAGATCAACTGTGTACATAAGTTCATAATCTTCAGGAATCACCGAGGCAAAAATGCCCGGGTCCACTTGCGCGTCCCACTGAAAATCACTTACAACGATAGTCATCTGCTCATCGCCTTCTTCGTCTGAAATATCGAGAGTTACCTCAACAGGCCAACCTGTAGCTACGTCAACCCATAATGTGGCGTCAACGTTGGTATAGACTTTACCCTCTGCTTCTCCCATCATTCCGCTGCCACCGGGGAAGCCGGCTGTGGGCGGTACTTCACTGGATTCAATGCCTTCGACTGTGAAACCGTTAATCTCACGACGTCCCAACTCTTTATAGTTTCCCTGTAGAAAGGCTTCAACCATGGCTTTTGGATCGCCGTTATCTAAACGATTTTCTTCTGTAAGCTCTACTTCAATATACTTCTTTTGACCGTTAAGCAAAGTAATATGAGATATATCTTCGTCCAGAGCAAATGTCTGACTTACTAACTGGTCACCCATATATACCTTCAATTGTGATCCGAGACCCTCAGCCATAACTCCCTCAATACGACTTTCAAATTCCTGGCCTTGCATCGAACCTGTGACAGTGGCTTTATATACTACTGCCCGAACTGCAGCAACTTGCTGACGGACCTGCGCCCAACTCACACTGCTGGTTTCCGTGAAAATCCAAAATCCCACAAATACACCAATAACAATCACCGCCGCTGCAGCGAGTTTACTTATTCTATTGCTCATGACAATTCTCCATCTTGAATTATGCCGAGACCGAACCTTATTGAAGTTGAGAAGAAGTTTCTGTTCGAGCAAATCCTGATGTCTCAGATCAGGTTCCTCGTCAAATGTAACTTGTTCCAGCACTTTTTCTATGTTTTCTTTATTATCGTTCATCTTCAAACCTCACGGTTCCAAACGAGAAGCAGTTCTTAATTCCTTTCGAAGCTTGCTTAATGCACGTGCAAGCTGACTGCGGATCGTAGCCTGGTTTTGGCCAAGGATTACGGCAATTTCGGTTAATTTCATTTTTTCAAAGAAACGTAACGTGATGACAGTCTGATACTTTGGTTTGAGGCTCAAAAGAGCCTGCTTCACAACAAGATTTCTCTCATGTACTTCCTTATCCTGCTCGGCGGCAGACACTCCCCTGCGGTTGTGTTCCTGGGCGGCGTTTTTAATAGCGTCAGCCCGCCTTTTAGCCGTTTTCAAATGATCGTTGACTGCGTTCGTTGAGATACGATACAGCCACTTGCGAAAATCATTGGAATTCCCTTCAAAGGTACTAATTGTTCTCATAACTCTGAAGAATACCGTGGAAGTTACATCTTCTGCGGTATGACGGTTGAATAACCGTCGTGAACAATAGCGAAACACTCTTTCATAGTGCATCCGGTAAAGCCTGGCAAAGGCCGCGCGGTCACTGCGCGCATCTTTTATCAAGATATCCTGATCTGTTTCGCTATTTGTCAAATCAACGCGTCTCATTAACAATTTGTTTCCAGCTTCGACTGTCATCACTATTATAAACTTCGAAATGTTAAAAACGTTGCATAAAAAATAAAATAAATCCTTCCAAAAGCCCTATTCCCGCACAAGAACGCAGATGGACATATCTGGTTGAATGCTAGATATTAATGAAAAAAACCGGTGTATTTCGGTGGATATCAACAGATTCTAATTGGTATTCTACGAACAGGATTGTGGCTGAAAAAGTTGAGATTAATTCCAGTTTTCATTAATCCATGTACCCACTGTCCTGAATATAATATCGACAACCTGACCAAACTGTAGGAAAGTCTCAGCTCTGTGGAACAATCGTTGCAATCTGGTCTCAGCTTACTTATTGCTTAGTACTCTTTATGTATTCTCTCCATCTCTGCACAATTTCTTCCTGCTGTCCTGCATATCTGTCGCTATCGAAGCCAAAGTTTTGACCTGTTGCCTGGCGCAGCATCTCGAGTGCAGATCCACGGATATTTCTATTTTTATTATCAAGCTGTTCTACAAGTATATTTAGAATCTCGCTGCTATAATCCTTGAAAAAAACTGTTCCAACAATATCCCGATCACTCGGTCTTTCAATATTATGCGTAAGTTTTTCCAGCCATAAGGCGTCTGTAAGGTCATTGCGAAGATACGAGCTAATCACATCCTGAAATACGTCTCTTTCACTCATATCAACACCCAGTCGCATAGCAATCTCCGGGACATCCCTGTAAGTTCCTTCGACAAAACGCCGCACGAGTTCTTCGCCTGTTGTATCGCCGTTGTAGTAGAGTGCGAGAGCGGATATAATCCTGATTCGTATATCTGGAGATTCGTATAACTGTTTCAATGTCGGAATTGCAGATTGACCGCCAAGCCGGGCCAGTGCCATTATCGCTTTCTGTCGGAAATTAATCATATAATAATACTTTAATGACGACCTGTCAAGCTGACTAAAGATTTCTATATAGCGGTCAAAATACTCCTGCTCTGTATAGCCTTCGATAACAGGAAGAAACCCCTCTCTTTGTGTTTTACCGAGGAAAAGAAGCACCTGGGCATTGCGGTACATATCGCCAGACAAATCGAGTGATCTTCCCTGGCTAAGAGGCAGAACGAGTATCTCGAGTGCTTTAGCTATAGCTTCTTCCTGTGCACCGCAATGCCCAGGTGCTTCTTTTCCTCGGTAAAACACAAAGAGAGGAGTTTCTTCCTGTTATCGAAGGCTA
>JARRRJ010000460.1:0-2765 GCA_037380865.1 Sedimentisphaerales bacterium | reverse complement strand
AATTGTCAATGTAGTTGGCTCAGAACCTTGATCTGGAAGTCTTCTTTGCCAACTCGCAGGTCTGCAGTATTTCTGTATCTTCTTTGTATTTCGTTACTTATGTACTCAATTCGGTTCTCCGGGGAAGGGTGTGTAGAGAAGAAATCGATGACACTTCCCTGCTGTAAAGAATCCAAAATTTTCATAGTCTCCAGCATGCCATGCGGGTCATAGCCTGCTCTGACCATATATCGCAGGCCGCCAAGGTCAGCTTCTTTCTCATCTTGCCTGCTGTACTTGAGACCGATAATCTGCTTCGAGAGATTCGCAACTGTCAGGACTGTATCAGATGTTTCTTCGGATGTTACCGCAGAGAGAAGTATATTGATTCCAATCTCGTTGCTCATAACATTCGCGGTATCCCTGGCGACGACGTGTACAGTTTCATGGCTGAGAATTGCGGCGAGTTGTGATTCGTTCTGGAGTTTATCAAGCAGGCCTCTTGTGATAAAAATATATCCCCCGGGCAGAGCAAACGCGTTCACGGAATTATCATTCACCGCCGTGTAGTGATATGTCCAGTCGGGCCTGTCGCTGACAGCGGCAATCTTCTGGCCTAAGCTATTGATATAGCTCTGCAGAGCTTCATTTGGAATTTCACCGCCAAGTTCTTTGGTGATTTCTGGTGCGTATTTCTGTCCTATTTCGAGGTCCTCGCTCTCGGAAACGAGCATAAGCTCTCTTTTGCCTGTTACAGGATTGACGGCGCAGCCGACACAGACAGAGATTGTGAAGCAGCATAATAATATAAAGTGTCTGTACAACATATTTTAATCCTTAGTTGAAAATTTTATTTACAAAACTTATAACATTTATTATAAGATTCGTTTTTGCTTACGGTAGTGAAAATTATGAACCAGGAAAATTTTTGCAAGGATTGTCACTTAAAGCATGACTGCCAGGAGATTTACAGGCGCGTGGGCGACTCGGAATGTCCGCCTGTTTTCTACAAAGTGGTGACGGCTTTCTTGCTACCGACGGTGGTTTTTATAGTCTCTCTGGCTGTTTTTGAAACGATTCTGTCCAGAGGTAGTTTTTTCCATTCTTCACAGAAATTGCAGTCAACTGTCAGCTTAATTATAGCATTGCTGATTACGACCAGTTCCATGCTTACTGTTAAAATAGTTAATAAGTTATTTAGGAAATTATCTTAGCTGTATGGTGGGCTTGACTCACCGATTCATAAAAGTTTGAGTAGAATCCCATCCTACAATAGTTGAAATATGAGTACATTGGCATTATTAAAAAAGTTTAGCTTTCCAGGCGGAGTTCATCCGCCTGAAAAGAAGTCGCTCACGTCTGAGAGCGAAATACATTACGGCTTTTCGCCCGACCAGGTCGCGGTGCTGCTCAGTCAGCATATAGGCGCGATATGCAAACCTTTGGTGGGAAAAGGCGATGTTGTCAAAGCCGGTCAGAAAATAGGTGATAGCGAATCATTTGTTTCTGCTCCTGTTCATTCCCCTGTCAACGGGAAGGTAAAAGAAATCGCGCTCAGGCCTCATGCGGTTATTGGGAGAGTTCAGGCTGTAATTATCGATACGGTGCCGGAAAACCAGGTCCGGCATGGTGCCTTTCAGGTGCCGGACAATTTCAGTATTGAAAAGTATTCAGCCGAAAAGATTTGCGAAGCCGCACGCGAGGCAGGTCTTGTAGGCATGGGCGGTGCAGGTTTTCCTACGAGAGTTAAAATCGAACCCAATCCGAAATCGCCAAAGACAACCATGATAGTAAACGGCTGCGAGTGCGAGCCTTATATAACCTGCGATTATCGAATTATGCTCGAGTGGACAAAGCAGATTATCACAGGTGTGAAACTCGCGCAAAAAGCATCGGGCTGTAAAGAAGTGTTCTTCGCTATCGAAGATAACAAGCCGCATGCAATCGACGTCGTGCAAAAAGCACTGGCTGATTCGGGCGCTGACAACATGAAAGTTGTCACAGTTAAGACGAAATACCCGCAGGGCGGCGAAAGACAGCTTATAAATGCTGTGTTGCAGAAAATAGTTCCGACGGGCGGCATTCCGCCGATGATCGGTCTCCTGGTGATGAATGTTGCGACTTGCGCGGCGCTGGCAGAAGCAGTCATTGTGGCCACGCCGCTCACACACAGGGTTGTAACTGTGACCGGTGAAGCAATCGCAAAGCCCGGCAACTTTTACGTTCCCGTTGGGACTCCCGTCGGCAAGCTTCTTGACTATTGCGGCGGCGTAACACAAAAATCTGCACGAGTGATTCTGGGCGGGCCCATGATGGGATTGGCAATCGCGGATCTGGATACGCCTACCACAAAAACAACAGGCGCCATAACTGTGATAACCAGAGAGCAGATGGGAGTTGCGAAATTCGAGCATCGCCAAACGGCGTGCATTCGATGCGGCAGATGTCTGGCTGTTTGTCCCGAGAATTTGAATCCGACTAAAATCGCGCATGCAGTTAAGAACGAACTATACGATGTAGCAAAAAGTTATTTTATGAGTGCCTGTATCGAGTGCGGCTGCTGCAGCTATGTCTGCCCGGCAAATATCGAGCTTACAGGATATATTAAGACAGGCAAAATTTACGTTGCAAGGCAAAAGAAAAGGATACCATAATAATAAAGCAGGACGTATACCGAAATATGCTTAAAGACATTACAGTTTCATTTGCACCTCACATCAGCAAGCAGTATCCAACGCGCAGCATAATGATGGACGTATTGATAAGCCTTGCTCCTGCGATGATAG
>JARRRJ010000459.1:0-3480 GCA_037380865.1 Sedimentisphaerales bacterium | reverse complement strand
GCACAGACAGGCATCCGATTTGAGTGAAAGCCTGTTTTCAAGAGCGAGAAAATCGTGGCTGAAGCCTGTAAAAGCCTCATAAGGTATATATCCATCCTCGTCTTTCAGTCGAATGCCCACGTTTGCGCACCTGCTCCAGTCCTGGATAATATCCACGACTGCATCAAGATACTCCTGGCGTGACGTTTGATGAGCAAAAAGGTCAAGCAGAGAATTTACTACATCCCTCCGACTTTCCGCCCGTTTACGCTCGCTTATATCATGGAACATAATGAGGATGCCACCTTTTCCCTGATGAATGACTGACGACACCGACGTCTCGATTTCAGTAGTCGAGCCGTCAAGAAGATTCAGTTTTATTTCTCGCTGCGGAACCCTGTGACTTCCCTGGAGAAGCAAGTTCACATCCTTTCGAGCAATCTCCATGGAATCAGCATGAACGAAATCCCACAAGGATTTTCCAAGCACTTCTTTAGATTCTTTGGCTTTCACAAGTCTCAGAGCGGCGGGATTAACAAATTCTATTTTTTCACCTATCAACAAGCATACCGATTCCGGAGAGAGCTCGACCAGGCTGCGATACTTCTCCTCGCTCTCCAGTAACGCAAGCTCAGCCTGCTTTCGTTTCGTTACGTCCAGCAATGAAAACACGAGAAACTCGACTTTTTCATCCTTATCCAGTATCGGAACGAGCGACCAGTCCCAGTAAGTTGTACCCCATTCGGGATGGTCAGGATATTTGAAAGCTCTTGCGAACGTCTGATAAGGCTTTTTTGTCTTTACGACCTCTTTGAAAATTCTTTCATTTTCCTCATCAGGATAAAACTCGAAATGGCTATGGCCTGCAAATTCGTCCATCTCTTTCTGACAGGCGTCGGCATAGGCCTGATTCGTACGGATGAAATTGAATTTATTATCTAAAATCACGAGCGGCGTAATAGTGTGGGCAAAAAACGCATCAAGCACTTTTGTGCGTTCTTTAAGCGTGACCTGCGCAGTTATTCTGTCCTTAATCTCCTTCTGCAAGATAGCAATTGTTTGAGCCAGATCTCTTGTTCGCTCCTGAACCTTATTATCAAGCTCTTCGTTTGTCTTGCGAAGCTCCTCTTTTATCTGCTCCTGAATCGTGATATCTCTGCCATACAGATTAACGTAACCTCCATCGACTATCGGCGCTATGGCAATAGAAAAAACACTGTTGCCGCATTTTATGTTCTCAGTAACGAGCCGATTATATCGGAGCGAGTTCTTCACTCTGTCAAACCAGCCGGCTGGTACTTTCTGTTCGATCTCTCGATCCCATTCCTGTAAAACCGCCCATCCGGCGGTATTGCTATACACAATCGTTCCGTCGCTCCTGATTCTAAGAACAGGATACGGGTCTTCGATGGGAAACTTGGCAACGTTCTTTATCTGCTTTTCTGTTTCGATACGATACAAAGCCATAGCAATAAGGTTACTAAAAGATTTCATCACTTCAATTTCATCCGGCTCGAAGCCGGGCCTTGACCGCGTGCCGAAGGCGAGCGTCCCAATGAGCCTGTTTTGAATTATGAGGGGATGGCAGCAGTATGCCTGTATGCCTGAAGCCTTCAGCAATTGAACGCGCGCATCGGAAGAGTTATTGATGTCTTCAACAACGATGCGTTCCCGATCGCGTGCGACGGAGCCGCAGATAAACTGACCGAAATCAAGCCATTCGATTTTGCGCTCCTGTTTTTTATTAACACCAGCACATGCGTTCAGGTGAAGACGTCCCATCTCCTCGCCAACAAGATAGTTGAAGAACACTTGGCAATCCAGAAAATCCATCACCTGCCTGCAAAGCTGATCGATAATATCTTTGGGTGCTTCGCTCTTGAGAAGCTCGGAAGCCGTTTCCGAAAGAAGCTCGTTGCGACGTGAATTCCAGACCAGAGCTTCCTCAGTGAGCTTGTGATCGTCGATTTCTTTCTGAAGCTCTGCATTTAATTTCTCAACTTCCTGCCTCGAAACCTGTTCGTCTTCCATCAGGTTCAGCGTAGCCTGGCGCGACTTTCGAAGCTCATCGTAATTTTCCTCGATGGTTTCTTTCTGCTCGGTAATCTGCCTGATTCCTTCTTCCGAAGCTTCGATAGCAGACAAATCAGTCGCAACCAGGCATATACTTTGCGAACCGGCTTTTTGCAGAAGATTGCCGGAAACCCTTGCGGGAACATAGGTTCCTTTTGCGGCCTTAAAAATAATTCGACTTCTCGATAGTTTTGCCTGAGAATTCGATACAAGCTCTTTTATAGTATCGAGATATGCTTTATCGACAAACTCCTCGATCGAATGACCTGTAATTTCCTCCATAGGTCTGCCAAGCATTTTACTGAATCGTTCGTTGCAGAACAGGATTCTTCCATCGAGCGTTGTAGTTAGACCTCCCTCACTCATCGTCTCGACTAAAAGACGATAAACCTGGTCTTCGCCGCTCAGGGTGTAAATCTGCTCGCCTTCAGGTTTGGATACGATAACCGCATCCACGGCGCCTTCACGTATAGCGTAAAGGGTTTCTTCTGCTTCCTGCAAACGTATTTTAAGCTCTTCATTTTCCCTGAGCAACTGTTCTTTTGCCTTGTCTTTTATCATGATTCAATTTACTGAATATTCAACACGACTTGTCATTGTGAGTGAGGCAATCTCAACGTATCGAGGGCATCTTGCCCTCGTTTTAATCAGGCGCGGGCGAGACGCCCGCGACACAGGCTCGGCCTTATAAACGCTTACAAGTTATTTAGTTCTCAGATCTAAACCCACGATAATCTTTTCTCTTTCTTCCATATTACCAATAAACCTGCGCAGAGGCAAAGGCAATTTCTTAATAAGCGTCGGAGCGGCAATAATTTGCTCCTCGCCTGCAAGCTCCGGCTGCTGGTAAATATCGATTACCTGCAAATCATACCTGCCTTTGAGTTCCTGTTCGCATATTTTTGTTATGTTCTCAATTGCCTGCTTCGATTTCGTATTCATGCCTGCAACATACAGGCGAAGTGTATATTTCTGCTTGCCCGAATTCTTGAGTTCTTTCATTAATTCTTCAGTTTCCAACAACTTTTTCTTCTTTCTCACTTTGCATTTCCCTTCCTTCTCTCTCCAGATTCATTTTTTGACCTTAAATCGAGTCCAACGAGGACCCGTTCTGTATTAGACAAATCCCCTATAATTTTCCGCACGGGTTCGGGCAGTTTCCTCACCAAAGTCGGTACTGCCAGAATCTGGTCTCCCCGCGCAAGCTGCGGCTTTTTCAACAAGTCTATAATTTCGATACTATACTTGCCTGCGAGATGCTCTTCACAAATTCTCTTGAGATTGGCAAAAGCCGTGACTGCTTTTGCAGTCTGACCTGCAACATAGAGGCGCAGCTCCCAAATCTCTGTTTCGGATTTCTTCTTCTCTTTCTTATTCGTCATCGTCTCAGGTGTATCCATCATACGTCCATTTTCCTTTCAACAGGTT
>JARRRJ010000458.1:0-2778 GCA_037380865.1 Sedimentisphaerales bacterium | reverse complement strand
GCCGCTCCACAAAGGTCAAGAACATTGATAAAGCCAACCTGGCTCTTCCGTTCCTAAAGGCGAACAAAATTGCAGAGCCGGTCAAGGTCGGCAAAGAAGTAATTGTTATTGGTGGTGGAAATGTAGCTATGGATGTAGCAAGGGAAGCTTTGCGCCTGCAATATACGCAATATCCTGATGAAGAAGTAGTAACTAAAACGGTATCACTGGAAGATTGGTATGAGTTACCGGCTGCAAAAGATGAAATAGAGGAGGCAAAAGCAGAAGGAATTCAGTTTAATCCAGCCTGGGGTCCAAAAGAAGTTAAAGTCGAAGACGACAAAATCAAGGGATTGATATGTATGAAGGTTGAGTCTGTATTTGACGAACAGGGCCGGTTTAGCCCCACTTTTATTGAGGAAAAACAGATGTTTTTGGAGGGTGATATGATAATTGAGGCCATTGGCCAGGCGCCAGATTTTACGTTCATCCCCAAAGAGCTGTTTGAAAAACTCGACTTTACGCCCCAACGTAAGTTGAAAGTCGATGAAAATGGTATGACATCAATTCCCGGGATATTTGCCGGTGGCGACATAGTAAATCAGAACTTAGATGCGGTTACTGCTATTGCTGACGCTAAAATAGCAGCAGAAGGAATTCATAAAATGCTCTGTAATATATAAGGAGTCTCAGCTAATGGAAGTTTTAGTTAAGTATGAAAATGGATTTCGGTTTTCCGCCACATGCAAAGGTTATACTGTTACTACCGGACGCGGCGATGACGGTAATAAGAGTCGGGACGGAATGTGGCCGGCTCAGCTCTTTGAGGCTTCGCTCGGGATGTGTATTGGCGGCTATATCGCCGAGTTCTGTAAAAAAGAAGGTATTCCATATAATGATATGACGATTGAATTAAGCCGCCGCATAGAAAATTTAC
The DNA here is from genome assembly GCA_037380865.1 of Sedimentisphaerales bacterium. Classification (GTDB taxonomy): domain Bacteria; phylum Planctomycetota; class Phycisphaerae; order Sedimentisphaerales; family Anaerobacaceae; genus JAFGPS01. Next base: position 1,862 of record JARRRJ010000458.1, on the reverse strand, counting down.
CGTCAGAGAAAGCAGAATCGAGTGCCAAAGTATCATTCACGTCCAGAATCGATGCTAAAATCCACATGGGAGCAAAATTGTTAGAGCGACAGCGCCAGGATATTTTAGAAGCAGCAAACAACTGTCACATAACTAAGAGCATTGAAGAGGGAATGAAAATTGTTTGTTCTCTGGGCGAACCCGATAACCAATAAACGTTTAAGACCTTACTTTTAAAATGAACCAATTATGGAAGTCCCGATGAACATCAGTATGATTTGTTTAACGATGAATAAGCAAAATTCCAATGAAGAAACCCAATCGGTTCTTATGATGTATAATCCCATTGAATACAGCGCAAAACACGATAAACATGATGTAGAGTTATCTATGTTTTAAATCTTCCTTTGGACGAATAAATCCGAGAAAGGAGTATTACAATATGAAAATACCTCAGGATGCTAAAGAACTCATGGAACAGAAAAAGGTCATCGCGCTGGCAACAGCATCAGGAAAAGCTGTGCCAAATGTTGTTTATATGCTGCAGTACTGGTGGTACCGGACGGACATCGTTGTAATTGGAGATCTTTTTATGAATGCAACCTGCAGGAATATCCTGGAAAACGGGTACGCTTCATTTTGTATCTGGGACGAAGAAACAGATCGGTCTTATAAATTCATAGGTACGGCAAAATATGAAACGTCCGGCGACGCTTACGAATTTGCTAACGCTATTCTCCATAAGAAAAAACCTGACAGGAACTTTAAGGGTGTAGTTATTATAAATGTCACCGAGTTATATGATGCTTCCCGTGGTGAAAATGCAGGGAAACTAATTGTTAAAGGAGAATCGATGCGAGATTAGTAGAGGAGATTATTACCTAAATGAACCAGAGAAACGAAATCTTGATGAGTATCGCAACATCGAATCATTAGCAATATTTAGCTACTTTAAGCAAGGAATCCAATGAATTTCAGGCAGGAGATTTTGAGCGAATCGAGCCAATCAACAGTGCAATCCATTGCTTATCATTATGACTTCAGTTCTTCTAAAAATATGGGGATACATGGTTTTGTGGATGTTAATCCTTTTGGTTCAATTCTGTTACTGCCCATTCCGGATAAAGACCTTGCGGGCCTTTCGTGGCACGCCAGAGGATACGATTAAAAACGTCCTCGGGACAAGCGTCCACTTTGTCGAGTGGCAACTGAGCGGAAATAATCGCATCTCGACGCAAAACCGGATCGCTGATTTCGGAGGGTGGAGGATTGATTGTATTCAAAGGAACCAAATTATGCACAGTTGTAAAAGGTGTTGAATCTTGCTCATTTGTAAAGCAGTCAAACATGGGGACTGCCGTGGCGTCGAGTTGATTCATCGGGGGCAAACCCAGAATCAGTTCTATCGTCCGCACTAAGCTGGTTTGGTCGTATCTGGTACTGATAGTCTGTTGGCGTTTAGTGTAGGGACTGACCACATAACAGGTTGTCCTGTAACCACTCACATGATCCCAACCGGCCTGCGGATCATCTTCGATTGCAAAGATGCAAGTCTCCGGCCAAAATTTGCTGTGACTGATTGCCTCCACTACCATTCCCACTGCAAGATCGTTGTCGGCAATTTGTGCAACAGGAGTTGGATAACTTTCCTTTGTACCACCTGTGTGGTCGTTGGGTAGAAACAGAAGTACAAAATCTGGAAATTTTCCTTCGGCTTCAAATTCATTGAGTTCTTTAATAAAGGCTGCCGCGCGCATTACATCTGGGACTTTCAAATTGTAACCTTCCGTCTCCAAAAGACTATTCGGACTCAATGATTCAATAGCAGCTCGGCATCGCAGTTGAGTTAGACCAGTATTATTTTGGTAATCGTTCCAGTAATC
>JARRRJ010000457.1:0-2783 GCA_037380865.1 Sedimentisphaerales bacterium | reverse complement strand
ATCAATTAATACCGCACTTTGCCAGGAACCCAAATTAAAATTAAATGATCATGAGTATTTTGAAACGACAGGTTTAAATGTTTTGGTTTTCAGTAACAAATATAACGGCTACTTTTTTGATGAAAAGACTGCTGGTATCGAACTAATACATCACGGTATAAGGACAGCCACCAACGGAGCAGTGCGATTAAGAGCTACACCGGAACAGTGGGATCTCGTTCCGATGCTTATAGACCGTAAAGTAGATAAAGAGAATAACAGTATTGAAGTAAAACTCCAATACAAAAAATACAATTTTGATTCCAGAATTGTGGTTACAGCAAAAGATCAGGGAGTAATGATTGATGTCTTTCTTGATAAACCCTTGCCTAAAGAACTGGAAGGACATGCTGGTTTTAACCTTGAATTTTTGCCTTCGGCATATTTTGGAAAGACATACTTTATGGATGGTAAACCGGGAATATTCCCGAAATATCCGGCTGGTCCCATGGTAGTTAAACCGCTTAAGGATAGAATTCCTCAATACTTCAATCTCTCTACATTTGATGATAGGGGAAGAAATATATTTGTTGATCCGCTCCCGATAGCAAAGGGAAAAACAATTGTGCTTGCACCCGAAGATTCAGTACAAACTGTTGATATTACTTCCACGAAAGGTGATTTAATGCTTTACGACGGCCGTAACGTTGCACAAAACGGATGGTTCGTTGTGCGAAGTCTGATTCCTTCAAACAAGACAGGAAAAGTAGTTGAATGGTATCTAACTGCCGGCACAATTAAACATTGGATACGCAAACCTGTAATCGGATTTTCACAAGTCGGTTATTATCCTACACAGGAAAAGATTGCGGTAATAGAACTTGATAAAAACGATATCCCGCTTAAAACCGCCACTTTGCTTAAAGTTATGCCGGCTGGAAGTTTGAAGGCAGAATATACTAGTGATGTAAAAATATGGGGCTCATTCCTTCGTTACAATTATGCAAGATTTGATTTTTCTTCAGTCGACGACAGCGGTTTATATGTTATTCAATACGGTAATGAAAAAACTGATGCTTTCCCCATCGATAAGCATGTTTACGATAATGTATGGCATCAAACATTAGATGTTTTTCTGCCGGTACAAATGGATCATGTGTTTGTAAAAGACGGTTACAGAGTTTGGCACGGCATACCTTTCCTGGATGATGCTAGGCAAGCGCCGCCAAATTTACAATTAATGGATAATAAAAGAATGGGACCCTCAACAGATACCCGCTATAAACCAGGAGAACATATAAACGGATTAAATGTAGGCGGCTGGTTCGATGCAGGCGACTTTGATGTCGAAGAAGTTTCACAGTGCCGGACAATTTCAGCTCTGGCTGCAGCATGGGAGAAATTTAAACCGGAATTGGATGAAACTTATATAAATCAAAAGCATCGGTATGTCGGTATTCATGACCCTGATGGCAAACCAGATATATTACAGCAGATTGAACACGGTGTTCTCCTACAACTCGCAATGCAAAAAGCATTTGGACGTGCAATTCCCTCAATTGAAATGCCTCACCTATATCAATATGTTCATCTCGGTGATGCATCAACAATAACCGATAATTTAATTTATGATCCGAAGCTGAAAACATATGAAGTTAAAGGAGATTACAGCGGGAAGTTCGATGATAGGTGGGCTTTTACTACAAATGAACCATGGATGAATTATAGTTCAATAGCATGTCTTGCTAATGCTAGTCGTGCTTTCAAAGGTTATAACGATTCTCTTTCCTCTGAATGCCTGACTGCCGCCGAGAACTCCTGGGACAGACAGCAAAAGGATACAACTAAAGGCAGTAATAGCAGATTTGCTATATTCTTTGGAGCCGGTATGACTTCATCCGCAGCTCTGCAGCTTTATATTTCAACAAATGATAAAAAGTATGGTGATGCATTTACTAAGGCAATATGGCAGGGACTTGAAAGATTTCCAGAAATGAATATTGAAAATGCTCTGATTGCAATTCCTTATTTCGGCAAAGAATACAAAGCAAAGCTTGAACCCTTCATAAAGAAGCTTAAGATAGTTGATGATTCACTGCTTTTGAAAAATCCTTACGGAGTGCCTATTGGAACCAGGCATTGGGGCGGCAACGAAGAAGTAGTCAGATGGGCAATAATTAATTTCTATGCACATAAGGAATTTCCTGACATCATCGGACCGGAATATACTCTCCGGGGAATAGATTATCTTTTTGGATGTCACCCGTATTCTAATATTTCGTTTGTTGCAGATGTTGGTACACACTCTAAAGATGTTATTTATGGGCGCACACGAGCGGACTTCTCAAATGTTGCAGGGGGTGTAGTACCGGGTCTGCTTATGCTGGAACCAGATTTCCTTGAGAACAAAGATGATTGGCCTTTCTTTTGGGGTGAAAATGAAGCCGTTATAGATATAGCCGCATCTTATATATTTCTTTCAAATGCGGTAAATGATCTTTTAAAGAGCAATATGTAAAAGGAACAATATTTAGAGGCTGACTGTTAAATTTTTCTGATGACAATAATTTACACATTCTCACAAATTTTAAATTGAAAACTAATTTTAGTCAGCCTCTTTTTTATGAACTAATACAGCTCGATTGTAACAACTGATTTTGACGGAAGATTCAATATCAGTACATTATTTTGAAGGTGAAAATCTGAAAAATCTTTAATATTAACTTTTTCGGGACACGGCTGGTGGAGGCGGACTCCGTGTGGACAAAGCCTGAATGTCGCTCGCGACCGTGGGGGCAAGTCGG
>JARRRJ010000456.1:0-3484 GCA_037380865.1 Sedimentisphaerales bacterium | reverse complement strand
CCAAGTTTGCCTGCCGCCTCCAGGCGCGAGTCTATTTTGTCAGTGACATAAGTTCTTCCGGCATTGTACTCTTTCGACGCAGTTAAAACGCACAGACCTATTGGGCCTGTACCAAGGATGGCGATGCTTGCGCCTTTTACGAAATCAGCCTGTTTTACAGAATATATGCCTATCGATAGAGGCTCACAGAAAGCACCCTGCTCATGAGAAATAGCACCATTTGTCTTTATACAATTCTCCTGCGGCACAACTATGTATTCGCACATACAGCCGCTAGCCTGCCCGGGAGTGCCAAGAAAACTGACATTGCGGCAGGTATGCTCCCTGTCAGCTTTGCACTGGTCGCAGTTGTGACAGGAAAAAGAAGGCTCTACAGCAACAGGATCACCGATTTTTACATGATTGACCGCAGTACCGATGTCTGCAACGCTCGCTGCGCATTCATGGCCGACTACGAAAGGGTACTCGACAACCTGGGAGCCTATTCGTCCGGTCTCGTAATAGTGCACGTCGGAGCCGCATACGCCCGCCGCTTCGATTTTCAGTAATACGTCCGTATCTTTTTCAATTGCAGGCTCAGGAATCTCTCTCAGTTCCATCTGCCTCAAATCTGTCAGAAACATTGCCTTCATAATTATCTCTCACTCAATCCTTAAAAACTTTTTTCCTACCCGTGTTTTTTGGGAACCATAAGCGATTCCGTTAAGCACATCGACTTGGCCGTGAATGTCCCGGGCTTTAAGAATTCCTTTTAAATCTATCATGCTTGTCACCATGCCGGAGTTCGGGTCAATTACGGCTATATTATCAGTTTGCCAGATATTGGCAAGGACTTTACCGTTAATATATTCAAGCTCGTTGATATTCGGGAGCAATGAACCTTTATTATAAACGAGGACTCTTGAGACCAGCTCGAAGGAATTCGGGTCAAGAAAACTCAGTACAGGTGTGCCGTCACTCATAATCAGGTGTTTATCGTCGTGTGTCAGGCCCCAGCCTTCCGTTTTATAACTAAAATCTCTTAGCAGGTCAAATGTCTTTTTGTCATATACGAAACCAATGCGGCTTTGATATGTAAGCTGGATTATCTTATCGTCGAATATCGTGATACCTTCACCGAAATACTGGTCAGGTAGGTGATAAATCTGTAAGACCCTGCCTGTTTCAAGCTCGACTTTACGTATGGACGAAGAGCCTTCCAGCCCGGTCCCTTCATACAGGTAGCCATCTTCATATACAAGACCCTGTGTGAACGCGTTCGGGTCGTGAGGGTAAGTGTTTACAATTCTATAACCGTAAAATTCTGACTGAGCAGAACTCGCATCAACGACGTACATGACAAGAATAACTGCAAGTATCGCCAATAATGCAGGGATATAAATATATAATCTGTTTTTTGATGCTTTCGCTTTCATACTTCGTATTACTTCACACGTTAAACCTGAAGTTGATGATATCGCCGTCCTTTACAACATAGTCTTTTCCCTCGAGCCTGATTTTTCCTGCCGCTTTGAGTGCCTTCTCATCGCCGTACTCTTTCAGATCATCATAAGCGAAAGTTTCGGCTCTTATAAAGCCTCTCTGGATGTCACTATGCACTTTGCCTGCTGCTTCGACTGCGATAGTTCCTTTCCTGATGGGCCAGGCGCGCAATTCATCCGAGCCTATTGTCAGAAAACTTATCAGGCCAAGCGCAGAATAACAACTGTTGATAAACTTACTGGCCGCAGATTCGTGGATACCCAAATCTTCCATGAATTCCGCCCTGCTTTCGTCGTCTAATTGTGAAAGCTCGTGTTCGAGTTTTGCGCTGAATGACGTGACAGGTACAGAACTGTCCAGCCTGTCGTTGAAATCGAACTTCTTATCAAGCTGGTCCTCCCCTGCATTTACGACGACTATCATGGGCTTCAGCGTCAAGAATCCGAGCGATTTTATCATCTCGCGTTCGGCGTCATTCTCTATTACCGTGCTTATGGGTTTTTCTGCTTCAATTGCGGCCTGCAATTTCTGCTGCAAAGCAAGCTCTGCTTTATCGTGAGCCTGAGTTTTCGTGGGCTTGTGAACCTGTTTCTCCAGCTTTTCGATTCGCGTCGTGACAAGCTCCAAATCCGAGAGGAGAAGCTCCGTCTGCAGCTCAGTTAAATCGGCTTCAGGGTCCACCCTGTTTCGATATGCAGGGACCGAAGGGTCGTTGAACGCTCTGATAACGAGTACAATCAAATCGACTGTTCTTATTTTATTAATGAGTCGTCGCGCAGCCGCCCTGCCGTGCTCGTCGGTAAAATTAAAGCCCGGCGTATCAAGACAATCTATCGTAGCGTGCGTCACCTTTTTGGGTTTGCAGTATTTTTCGAGAAAATCGAACCGCTCGTCCGGTACGGGAACAATAGCTTCCTCAATCGCCGTCGAGCCGACGACTGGAGCTTCCCGCCCGCTTATACCGGCAAGAATCGTGCTCTTACCCGACTGCATCAAACCAACAAGTGCTGCTTTCATTAATCTTTTATCCTTTGCAGGGTGGGCAATGGCCACCAATTTCAAGGTGTTCTTTATTCTACTATTACTATAACGCCCATTTCCTGTCTTGAAAAGGCTAAAAATGTGTATTGCTCAAAACGAGATATTTCCTTATTGCAATTCCAGGCGGGGCATTTGTATAATTTTTTATTATGACTAAATATGCAATATTTCTGGAATTGAACAAACGCAGAGTGGTTGTTATAGGCGGCGGTACTGTAGCAGTGCGTAAAGCCCAGACTCTGCTCGATTCGGGTGCAAGGCTCATCGTGGTAGCAGAGGATATCGATAAACTGATGACGGCGTTGTGCAAACACGGGAACACCGAGTTGATAAGGTCCAGGTACGAAAAAACTTACCTCACTGGTGCTGTGCTCGCTATCGCAGCGACTAATGACCATGAACTCAACAAGCAAATCTACAAAGATTGCCAGGAACTCGAGATTTTGTGTAACGTAGTGGATGAGCCTGAGCTTTGTGATTTTTTTGTGCCCGCGGTCGTAAAACGCGGCGACCTTCAAATTGCGGTCGGAACCGATGGGAAGTGTCCTGCTTATGCAGGCCACATACGAAAGAAGCTGGAAAAGATTTTCGTGGAAAAGCACGGCGAGTTCCTCAACGAGCTCGAAAAAATGCGGCTGAAAATCATTAACGAAATTCCCGAAGAAAACAAGCGAAAAATTATCCTCGGCAAACTGACAGACGACAACTCGTTCGACTATTTTGTAGAAAACGGCCCTGATAAATGGCGCACGTTTGCAGATGAATTAACAGAATGAATTTTTAACGAATAATCTTCAGTTCAGGTAAAGCTTCCTTCAAATCATCAACTTGCTTGTCAGTTATCCTGTCACACCAGCGCAGGTCAAGTTCCCGCAGGTTATTAAGTTTCTTTATCGGCTTAAGATTGGAAACTGTAGACGCTGCAATAGAAAGACTCTGCAAATTTGACAAGTCACCTATT
>JARRRJ010000455.1:0-2797 GCA_037380865.1 Sedimentisphaerales bacterium | reverse complement strand
AATAATTATTTCAGGGTTGACTTTTGAGGTTATAACTGGTGTTGCGCTGACCCTGATCCTGTTATTATTATCAAACTTAATTTCAACAACAATTCTCGACCAACCAGGGTTAGAATTTTTAATAGCGATCGGATCAATCACAATACTCTTTGCAGGTCTTTCTGCGGTTTGCCAAGCCATTTTTGTAGGTTTCGAACGAATGAGGCTAACTGGCCTGACTATGGTATGTCAAGCAGTAGTATATTGTGCATTATCGCCTGTGCTGGTATATTTCGGCTATGGAGCCACAGGTATTATGCTTGGCTATACCCTTTCATATGTGGCTACTGGAATGATATCTGTTTTGTTCCTGTATTTTTTCATATTTAGGAAATTGAGTCCTTGCTCCATAAGCCGGTCTGAACTATCGAGTAACCTTAAAACTTTGCTTGGTTTCGGGGTTCCCTTGGCTATTGGGCTTCTTTTATCAGGATTATTAGCTCAATTCTACTCGTTTATGATGGCTTATTTCTGCGATGTGGCAATAATAGGTCATTATAAAATCGCGTTAAATTTCGCAGTTTTTATAACATTCTTTACCGTTCCAATATCCACAGTCTTGTTTCCGGCTTTCTCGAAACTTGACTCAGGGAATGAACATGAAGTTCTCAAGAGCGTCTTCACAACCTCAATTAAATATACTGCATTATTCTCAGTTCCTGCAACAATAGCTATGATTGTTTTGGCAACTCCCTTAATCAGTACGTTATACGGGGATAAGTGGTTCTATTCACCAATGTTTCTAGGCTTAGAACTGATTCAATATTTGTTCATAAGTATAGGCGCTGTCACCAATAGTACATTCCTTCAAGGAGTAGGGGAAACAAAGATGTTGATGAAACTCCGTGTTGTTGGACTTTTATCAGGAATTCCTTTAGCATTTCTCCTAATTCCCCGACTTGGAATAATAGGCTTAATATTTAGCACTTTACTGGCTTCATTGCCGAGCTTATTCATAGGCATATACTGGATCTGGAACCACTACAAAATAAAATTTGACTTAAATTCCTCTATGAAAATCATAACTGCATCTGCAATTGCTGGCGTAACCACATATTTATTCCTTAACATTTTTGTTGCAGCTGCATGGATGGTGCTCACAATTGGAGCATTGCTTTTTCTTTCCGTTTACCTCATATGTGCTCCACTTATTGGTGCAATAACTCAATCAGACATCAACAACCATCGAGTAATGCTCTCTGGCTTAGGCTTAATATCTAAAATATTCGGAATAATATTATCTATTGTAGAAAAACCCCTAAAAATCAACGCAAAGCGCATTAGAATAAGAAAACAAAAATAAGTTACAATTTAATCGAACTATATTAATCCCAAAAAATTATATTGCTGATGAAGTTAAACCTCCAAAATCTTCTCTGGCAACAGTTAAGAGTTGGTAACTGTTTGTTCGTAATTTCGATTTCTAAGTGGTGAAAAATGAAACAGGAGAATTCTGGTTTTTTAGATAGGCTGGCGCAATGTTCAAGAACATTCCTGCCACCTGACGCAACTCATGTCAATATTCATGATTTGCGTTTATTTTCACGCCATGGAGTGTCTTCTACAATGTACACATTTCTCCTATCTTATAGTCTTCAAGGGTTGAATCATAACGATAGTTTAGTTCTCCGGGTTTACAATAAAGGCTTTGAGATTAACGGTTTAAAAGAATACAAACTACTCAAGGATTTAAAAGAAAATTATATGCCCGTTCCGAACACATATTTTTTCGAGACTAATGATCAGGTGTCAAGAAAAGCTTTCATGATAATGGAAAAAATCGATGGTGTTAGCGCATCAGTGTTATTGAAAAATGACAACTTTGCTCTTACTACAATTGATAAAATGGCTGAGGCTCTAAATAAGATACATAAAATGAACCCGAGGGATATTCGAGACTTCGAGGCTCTGCAAAGGCAATACGTACTCGATCAAGAAAGATTGCTGAAAATAATTGCTTGGATTAAGAAGATGCCGATTAGTTTTTTTAGCTTTCTAACCTCTTGTCAAAAAAGATTGATTGCAGCTATTAAGAAACTGGAAGAGTTGGAGCCAGGAGAATTTCGACCAGCTGTTCTGCACTATGATTATGAGCCTAATCACGCTCTTTTCGTGAATGGAGAGTGCATAATAATTGATTGGCATATGGCTGTCGTAGGTGACTCCAGCTTTGATGTGGCAAACACATACCACGAGTTGAAACTATTGGAAAATAGTTGCAACATTAATCTAGGAGACTATTTTGTGCAATGCTACGAGAAACATAGCGGTCAAAGGCTGGCAAACCTCCAATTTAATAAAACGATGTCTGCTCTACGATTTGCATCCTGGTTTTTGCTGTTTCCTTTTGAACCTAATGCATTTTCGGTTTTTACGAGCTTAGCTAAGAATTCCTTACTTATAGGAAAAGTCGGGTACAACCTTCGTAAGAGATATCGTCAGCATTCATTGAACCAGCAACACTCCAGTGGTCAGAAACCTCTGGAATACTTTCAAAATTATGTTGTTCGAAGCCTGGAGAATGCAGTTCATTGAGAAAGATGAAGTGAACGTTTTTCTTTTCCCCCAAAACTCGTTGGAGATCTGACAACTGCCCGCTTTGAGCTATAAGAGTCAAGCGGGATCGCATTCTTAATTTATTATAGCGCCCGTCGATTAAACAAATCTTTAAAATGGAATTTCCTTTTTCTCTAAGAGAAATAAGCAATAAATAGTATTTTTTGCTTCATACGTGAGAAAACAAAATCCTAAAGCGAAA
>JARRRJ010000454.1:0-2799 GCA_037380865.1 Sedimentisphaerales bacterium | reverse complement strand
TAGCACAGAAGAAATATTGAAAGAAAGATTGACGCAAGAAAATTACAGCAAATTGATGGCTGTTAATAATACGAAAATACACAATTTTGTTGCCGACGCGATAGAGCTTACAAATCCTGATGAAGTCTTTGTTTGTACAGATTCTGAAGCAGACATAGCACGTGTCCGAGAAACTGCCATCACGAGCGGCGAGGAAACTCAGCTTGAGACGACAGGTCATACATACCATTTTGACGGACCTCAGGACCAGGGACGTGACAGGAAAGTAACAAAATACCTCGTGCCAAAGGACCAGACTCTGAGCAAAGCCTTGAACCAGATCGAAAGAGAAGAAGGACTCAAAGAAATTCGCGGCCTGATGAAAGACTGCATGAAGGGACGAACAATGATCCTGCGTTTCCTGTCACTGGGTCCGACCGGCTCAGTATTCAGCATTCCTTGTGTCCAGGCGACAGACTCATGGTACGTAGCGCACAGTGAGGATTTGCTGTATAGAAGCGCTTATGAGCAATTCTGCAAGATTGGAAAAGATGACAACGTCTTCTGCTTTTTACACTCGGAAGGAGAGCTAAATGAACAAATGGTCAGTGCCGATGTCGAGCACAAGCGTGTCTATATGGATTATACAATAGACACGATTTATACAGTCAATACTCAATACGGCGGCAACACGATGGGCCTGAAAAAACTTGCACTGAGACTCACAATTCGCAAGGCAGACAGAGAAGGCTGGCTCGCGGAACATATGTTCGTATCAGGCGTTTACGGTCCCGGCGGCCGCAAAACATATCTGGCAGGAGCGTTTCCCAGTGCATGTGGTAAGACTTCTACTGCAATGCTGCCCGGAGAAAATATTTTAGGCGACGACATCGCTTATTTTAGAAAAATAGACGGGAAGGTTCGCGCAGTTAACGCCGAAAACGGTATCTTCGGTATCATACAAAGTGTAAAAGGGCAATCAGATCCGCTGATTTGGGATGTATTACACAAACCGGGTGAAGTGATTTTCTCGAATATTCTCGTAGAAGACAAAAAACCGTACTGGCTCGATATGGGAGAAGAAACACCTGATAAAGGAATCAATTTTACAGGTGAATGGTACAAAGGGAAGAAAGATGATCAGGGAAAAGAAGTTCCATTAGCTCACAAGAACGCGCGTTATACTGTAACACTCAAAGCGCTGAAGAATTGCGATCCGGAATTAAATAATCCTGGCGGTGTTGAACTGGGCGGTGTTATGTACGGCGGCCGCGACGGCAAAGCTTCGGTACCTGTACAGCAGAGTTTCGACTGGGCGCATGGTATAATTTCCTACGGTGCATCGCTGGAAACCGAGACTACCTTTGCTATTATTGGTAAAGAAGGTCAAATGGAAATCAACCTGATGAGCATCCAGGATTTTCTCGCGATTCCTTTCGGCAAATATATTCAGAATAATATCGAATTTGCAAAGGATATCGAGAACCCGCCTTTGGTGTTTGGTGTAAATTACTTCCTCAGAGACAAAGATGGCAATTACCTTAACGGCGTTCGTGACAAGCATGTCTGGGTGAAATGGATGGAATTACGCATTCACAACGAAGCCAAAGCAATCAAATGCCCGACTGGTTTGATTCCTTATTATGAAGACCTTGTAAAGCTATTCGAGCAGGTGTTAAATAAAGAATACACGAAGGAAGATTATATAAAGCAATTCACTATTCGTATACCTGAAACACTCGCTAAAATACAGCGTGTCGAGAAATATCACAGGGAAAATATTCCTAACAATATACCTGTAGTTTACGAGACAATGACAAGGACTCAGGAGCTTTTAAGAGAAGCGGCTGCGAAATACGGCGATTACATTTCTCCATTTGATTTGGTATAAACAAAAAAGTGTTGACACGCATATAGTTTTTCCTTGAAAATACCCGGAACTCTGGTGTAACAATAAATAGGAGAACTAAATATGACGCCTGAAAGCATGATGCAGGAAAAGCCTGAGTTCATCCAGGGCCGGCAGAATGTTACCATGAATCAAGAGATAGAAAAAGAACGTCAATTGATTCTTAATGCAAAGAAGAAGGGCGGCTTAGCACTTTTCAGTACCTATGTGAGACTATCAGGTCCGGGCTGGCTTCAAAGCGGTATCACGCTTGGCGGCGGCTCGCTCGCATCGAGTCTTTATCTCGGTGTTTTGGTGGGCTTCAGTTTTCTCTGGCTTCAGCCTGTTGCTATGATTTTAGGTATCGTTATGCTAAGCGCGATTTCTTATGTCACGCTTTCGACAGGCAAGCGTCCTTTGCGAGGTATCAACGAGCATGTTTCACCTATTCTTGGCTGGGGCTGGCTCATTGCCGCTATGATGGCCAACATAGTATGGTCCATGCCTCAGTTTACACTTGGCACAGCTGCTATACAACAAAACCTGCTTCCCGGAGTAGTAGGCGGTGGACCGGATAGTCTTATTCATAATGCTTTTGCTGCGAAGATAATTGTTGTAGGTGCTTTTCTTGCAGTCTGTATTATGGTAGTTACGTTTTACGATTCCGGCGGAAAAGGTGTAAAAGTATTCGAGTATATTATCAAAGCAGTCGTAACGATGATCGTCCTATGCTTTTTCGGAGTGGTAATAAAGTTAAGTCTGGAAGGAACAATTCATTGGGGAGAAATCCTTGGCGGCCTGGTTCCTGACTTCAGTCTTTTTGTAAGACCGAGCAGCAAGATTATACCTCATATACAACAAGTCGGCGAGCAGTTCCAGGATTTCTGGACAAGAATGATAGTGGACCAGCAGAGAGACGTGATGATAAGCGC
>JARRRJ010000453.1:0-2800 GCA_037380865.1 Sedimentisphaerales bacterium | reverse complement strand
ATTTGTCAATATATATAAAGATTGTTACCATTTTTATAAAAAATCACAGAATCGTTCTTTTGTGTATATGGTACTTTTATCATCTGGTTTGAATTAACATCCGGGAATTTATCACTCATACAGCAATACTTACAGAAGCGATTGAATAATTATCATGGGGTATTTCCTGGTTATGTGTAAGCGGTTTATTAACCCCACTGACCAGGAAGCCTGTATTCCATAATTTCCTGATGGTCAACGTATTGAGGTAATAACATACGGAAATCTTCTTCATTTTTTGCTTTAATAATTTTATCAAAGAGATACCTTAGATACCAATATGGTTCAAGTCCATTTGCTTTAGCAGTCTCGATCAGGCTGTAGAAAAATGCACTTGCGTCTGCCCCAGATGGAGTATATGCAAAGAGCCAATTTTTCTTGCCCAGGCATTCCGGCCGGATGGCATTCTCAACACCGTTATTATCAATAGGGATAATCCCGTCATCAACATATTTGATCAGTTTGGGCCACAGTTTTAACGTATAGTTAACTGCTTTTCCAATCAGACTTTCAGGCAGAACTTGCAGTTTCTTCTTATCGAGCCAGGCTTTAATTGTGTTCAAAATCGGTACAGCTTCTTCCTGACGTATCCGTTTTCTTTCCTTTACATCCTTGTCCTTTATTGTTTTCTCTATCAAATAAAGTTGTTGAATCATGGATAATGCTTCTTGTGCACTTCCTTTATTCTTCGATGCTTTTGCCGCTTCGTAAAACTTCCGCCTTGCGTGTGCCCAGCATGCGATAAGTATTATGGCTGCCAATACTTCAAGATCATTATATCCTTTATACCCATCTGTCTGGATATATCCTTTATAGTCTTGTAGCAGTTCCAATAAGAATTTTGCGCTTCGCGTCCTCCGGTACTTAACAATTATGGTTGGGGCCCTTGCGTTCCCACCGCGGAAAACCCATAGATATGATTTTGTTTTTGCAGATCTTCCATCTTCCAGAACCACCTGCATCGTCGTTTCATCAATTCCAATTAATGGTCCAGAAAGCAGTTCCTTCCATAACAACTCTTGCAGAATCGAATATTTTTGAAATATTTTGATTGTCCACCGGCACATCGACTGCCTTGTGAGATCGATCTGGTATCTGCTGAATATCTTTTCTTGTCGGTAATATGGCAGATGATCGCAATACTTCGATGTGATGAAATATGAAAATAATCCGGGAGTTACTATTGTTTTTTCTAAAAGCTGGGGTGGTACAGGAGCTGTTTTAACAGGAGATTCTCCCTTCTCTTCGCATAACACGCAGCAAGAATCAGGACAACCATAAACCGCACGTTTTGTTTGAATTACTTTCACTTCCGGCGGCTTTATATCCAATTTCTCAGATATTTCCCTTTTTATAAATTTACGCTTTTTCCCAGAAGCACATATTTTCTGAGATTCTGGTATATCGATTTCTTTAATTATTCTCTCCAGACTTTCCGGGAGTTTTCTTCGTCCTTTTTTTATCCGGGTATGTGCTTTCACTTCAACATGAGTTTGTTGTCTATTATTTGTTAAAGATTCCTTATCAAACCCTGCTTCTGCTTCGTTAAATAAAAATCGCTGTTCATCATTATCAGCGTAATACTTTTCAGATTTCGGTCCGTATGCTTTCTTTTTCCATAATTCAATATCTTCTAACAGGGCATTGATTTTCTTCTCATAATTATCTTTTTCATTTTGAAGGTCAATAATTATATTTTTTAATTCCTGTACATCGTCAGGCAATTCTTTAACATCAATCATATTTGAATCTTACCATAACTCAATGAACTATGACAATGATTTTTTTACATTATTTTTGAAAATTTTAACTCTTGATGGGCATGCCAGAAATCAATCCCGCAAAGAAGCATTTTCATTTTTTCAAGATCGATTTCAAGTGCTTCTTCATTGGTTTTAGGCCAGAAAAATTTGTTTTGTTCCAACCTTTTAAGCCACATCGCGAATCCTGTTTTATCCCAATAAAGTATCTTTAGCCGGTTCCGGCTTTTATTGCAAAAAATATATAGATTCCCGTTTAAGGGATCCAATTCCATTTCCTCTTGAACAATGATACTGAGTCCATTTATCTGTTTCCTAAAATCTGTTGGTCCGGGTTTGACAAAAATCCTTACTTTAGAGATATCAATTATCATGACATTTGCTCCATCACTCTTATTGTTTGAACAAGCAATTCAGGATCGAATCCTTTTCTCACTTGTATTTTAATCCCGCCGTTAATGATAATATCTATTGTAGACCGGGATTCTATCTTTATCGGAATCTCAATAAACCCTTTTTCTCTGGATAATAGGGTCCGCCAATACCCCAGAGTACTTTTCTTGAGTTTCTGGTTACGACAATACTCTTTTTGACTCTGGCCGCTTTGCCGCCATGCAGCAATATGTTTCTGCCAAAACCTGCGCTTCTCTTCCGCTGGTAGTGCTTTGTAGTTATCCATAATGACCTCCTGTATAGTAGTTTTGATCTATTATGGCATAATTGCTACCCACACGTAAGTTGGGGTTAATAAAGCGCTTACGATCAAATACCGATTGATTCCGTATATTTGGTAATGCAAGCGCTACGTATAACATATGCTTCACTCCCGTTCTTGTGTGCCTTCCCCCGCAGAGTTTTTATTCCCCGCTGCCGGCTTTTAACAGAAGGTCCACAATCTCACCCCGTTGTTTATATCGCGCCTGTTTGATCAATGATCCCCCTGCATTACTTACCCTGGGATCCGCACCATAGTCCAGCAGCAGTTTTACCATATCGATCCG
>JARRRJ010000452.1:0-5517 GCA_037380865.1 Sedimentisphaerales bacterium | reverse complement strand
ATAGGTGCGCAGCCTTGAGGCGACGAATTTCCAGTTAAGCGCTGTACCTGCAAACAGGCCAATTGCTATCCAGGCGCCTGCGATGCCGCCCAGGTATATAGCGCCGGGCAGTCCCATGAGCAGCCAGCCGCTCATGTCGGACGCCTGCGCTGATATGGCGGTCACCCACGCTCCCATTCGCCTGCCGCCAAGCAGGTAGTCCTCGATCCGATTGCTCTTGCCGAAGAAATAGAACCCGATAGCTAAAAGTATGATGAAATAAGCTATGAACGTTATAAGAATCGGTACTGACACGATAAATCAAATTCAATGTAAATTATTACCAGGATTTATGGAAGAATCAAGCTGTTTGTCCGTCGCCTGTGCATTGTCACTCGAGCGAGTAATCATGACGTTTGCAGACGCAGCATTGTTTACCGGCAGCATTATCGTTTGCTCGGCAGGTCCTCCCTGAGCCGATGCAATTATTCTGCCGTCAATGCTCACACTGTAACTGCCTTCAGGCAATCCTGATATCATCAGGCCCGATTCATGAGCTCGTCCTGCGCGATTTTCCAGGGTAAAAGCGATACGGCCAAGGTCATCGCTGACTATGACAGGCTTCTCTTTTGCGTAGCCGTCGCGCTCGAGTAGCATGTGCAAGCGCTGGTCGTTGCGAATAACATGAAAGCGGCAGCGCAGGCCGTCGCGCGGTATAACTTCGATGGTATCGTTTTTGCGTTCGAGTAGGCCGCCATAGGTGTAATCCCCGAATAGCGGGTCGTATGTCAGAATCGTTGCATGAGTTCGCAGCGCGCCGACATAGCCGACATCTTCCTCGGCGCTGTAGTACCATGCACCTCGAGGCGCTTGTTTTCCGATCCAGCCGCGTCCCCATGGCTCGGGGATGAAACCTCCGCCGGTGGCACCGTCGTTTTCCTTGGCGGGATACCAGTAGCCGTAACCGCTTTCCTCTGTTCCGGAATTCACCAGCGACCAGGCGCTCAGGCTCGACGCATAACCAAGTCTCAGGTATTCCGCGGGATTCTCGGCGAAGTACAGGCCGTGATCAAGGACACCCCAGCCTCCGAGCAGTGACATGTAGCTCAGGAGATATGACGTCGAGCCGCGATAGTCGCTTCCCATTTGATAGTAGGTTGTTTCGAGCCAGCCTCTGTCACCTGTGTTGAGGCGCATCTGAAATTCCTGGAATTTCTTTGCATCCTCTGTCGTGATGTCACTGAATTTTGCCGGTTCCTGCCCTCGAACTCCATAGTTCGTTGTAGGCGGCTCAACACGATCTTTTCCCACATTGTTCACTGCATACTTTGCAAGGGCCTGGGTAGATTCGAAGCCTGTGGAGTCGAAAGCAAATTCCGAGCCATAGAGATTGGGTGTTTGAAGTACGAACCTCGCGACTTTACTTTCCCAGTATGCACGTATTGTATCCGACCATTCCTGCCTGCCTTCTTTTGCCAGAGCATCGATTAGTTCAGGAATAATCGCTTCGTTCATTGTCCCGACTGAATTTGCTGACCATCCTTCAATCTCCTTCGGCACTTCCCAATATGCTTTGGCTGTTCGGTAGGCCAATTCGAGATATTCGTCGGCATTCTTGTATTTCACCATGTCGGGATAAAATTTTGCGACCTGGTACATGCGGTAGTACATATGAATAATATGTGGGTAATCATAAATTCGCCAGAGGTGCGCCTGTCCATCGCGGCCGGGATCATCGCTTACACGATGTCCCCACCAGTTATCGAACGTTCCGTATATGCCGTACGGATATTTTTCGTTCTCCGACATTTGCATGCCGCCTTTGCCATCTTTCATGTCGTTCCAGAGATAATAGCGGATGTATCTTTCGACACTATCGATTTCCTCCTGGTTGGGGAAGAATACATTTTTCTCGGCTATAAAGGCAGGCCTTGCGTTCCCTGCATCGTCACTGGAGTCAATAAGCCATGGTCGCATGCCGTCGCGGTCCTCGGGATTGCGCAGCACTTTATTGACCTGGTCCCAGTCGCCGTAAGCTCCGTACCATGGTTTATTCGGGTCGCTGTGCTGCATATGTGTCACGAGAAATTCAGCGCGCTTCTTAATCACAGTCTCCAGCGGTTCCATTACAAAGAACTCAAGTGACATCCACTTGTTGTTATCGTACTTGATTTTGAGCATGTTTTCACCGAGCTTTTTAAAGCTGGCTTTATAGACGTGGTTGTCTGTGCCTCGCTCGCCTAAATATTCAATATTCGTATCCGAAGAAAATTCAGGTTCAATTTGGTCAATATCGACTTTTGTGCGAAGAGATATCATCGCGGGCAAGTCGACAGGCAGAGCCATGCCGGGTACAATATTCGTATCAAAAAGGTTCTCAGCATAGAGCACATCACGTACGCCGTCAAAGTCCTTTGCGAACTGAAACTTACACGAGTAGCTGACACTGCTGTTGGTCTTACCATTTGGTTCAAGCGTAAGTTTTGTTAAAGGAAGTCGCCACGCTTCTTTGCGGCCAAAAGCACGCGCCTGATTAATGGGCCCTGCGCTGGCGACTGTTGCGTGGATATAGGGGGTAAACGTCCTGCCTGAGCTATCGAAGTATTCGAATTTTGTCGCATCCCCTGTTGTCAAGACAAGAAACGGGCCTTCTGCGTTTGCTCTCTGCCAATATATCCATGAGCCGTAGCCTGCGATATAGCTGTGACGTATAAGTTTTTGTGTGTAGATATCGCCACGCCCGCGAGGTGTTCGCTGTCGGAATTGCTCGACAACCTGCAGGTATTTGTTGGAAATAGAGTTGCCAATTGCATAGCTGATGGTTCCTTCTTCCTGTTCATCACCGGGAGCAATTTCGCGAATTTCCTGCCATTCGTTCTCCCCTGAAGTACGGTAGCGAATAATAAGTCCTCCCAGCGCACTTCCTGATGCGATATATTCTGTGTCATACTTATCGTTAACTCGCTTGAGGCTGGTTATTCCCTGGTCAGAATATCGCATTTCGAAAACTGAGCTCGACATGCTTTTCTGTGCGGCGGTGCTTGTGTTGTCAGAGTAGCCGCCCCGGGTAAAACGCTGTGAACCGCGAGACTGACTTCCGTTCTGAGCATGTAAGAATAATGGTGTTAGAAATGCTAATAAAAGCGAAAAAAAGAAGATTTTTACCTTAAACATGATTTCCTGTCTTAAATGCTATGCCTAACTTAACAGGCTATTTCTGCAATTGACCATGTCAAAAACCTGTGAAAATAATATCAACGTCAGTTAGAGTAGTCAAGGTGAACTTCCAATTTAATTGACCAAAAAATATACTTGAAAATAAATGTCATTATAATATAGATTATTACTACATGGTTAAGGTTTAACGTAAAAAAATCGCAAAATTTCAAGGCAGACAGATTATGAAAAAGGCAGCATATATTCTCACATTGTTTTGTATAAGTTTATTATCCGTTTCAGCACAGGTAAACGACTGGGAGAATCCAAATGTTACAGGTATAAATAAAATGCCGGCTCGAGCCACGAGTTTTTCATATAACAATACAGAATCTGCGTTAAGCTGTGACAGATCGAAGAGCGGCAGGATAATCAGTCTTAATGGGATATGGAAATTCAAATATTTCGATACTCCTGCACAGGCGCCTCAGGAATTTTGGAAAGAAGATTTGAACGGGTGGGATAATATAGAGGTTCCATCAAACTGGGAAATGCAGGGTTTCGGAGTACCAATTTATACCAACATCACATATCCGTTCGTTCCTGTTGACCCGCCGAATGTTCCGCACGATGATAATCCCATCGGTTCGTACCAGAGGACTTTCACTCTACCTGAGGGCCTGTCTGATATGGATGTAATCCTCCATTTTGGTGGGGTAAGCTCTGCATTTTACGTCTGGATCAACGGAGTGGAAGCAGGCTACAGCCAGGGAAGCCGCCTTCCGGCAGAATTTGATATAACTAAACTTGTAAGGCCGGGCGAAAATACTATTTCCTTGAGAGTTTACAGATGGTCTGACGGTTCATATCTTGAAGACCAGGACCACTGGCGCCTGAGCGGCATTCATAGAGAAGTGCTGCTTTTAATTGAGCCGAAAGTCAGGATAAATAACTTTTTCGTCCAGACAAAGCTCAATAAAGATTATAAAAATGCGACCCTTAAAATAAGGCCTGAAATTGTAAATACCAGCTCACTAAACGCGGCGAATTATACCGTTGAAGCTCAACTTTATGACGCTGAGGGAAAATCGACGTTCGAGACGCCTTTGTCTCTCAAGGCAGGCTCGATTATTAATGAAAGATATCCGCAAAGGGACACCGTGCAGTTTGCGCTAATGGAAGCAGACGTGGAAAATCCACTGAAATGGTCTGCGGAATTTCCGAATCTTTATACTCTTGTACTTTCCCTGAAGGATGAGAATGGAAATCTCATCGAAGCAAGAAGTACAAAAATCGGATTCAGGTCGATTGAGACATCACAAGAAGGAGAATTGCTTATCAATGGCAGGTCAATAAAATTGCAGGGAGTAAATCGTCACGAGCATGATCCATCAAGAGGTAAATCGGTAACTAAGGAAGATATGCTCGAAGATGTATTGCTTATGAAAAGACATAATTTCAATGCAGTACGAACTTCACATTATCCCGACAATCCTTATTTCTACGAATTGTGCGATAAATATGGTTTGTATGTGATTGACGAGACCAATATCGAGACTCACGGAATCGGAGGCGAGCTATCGAATTCGCCGGAGTGGAGCTATACTTTTCTCGAGCGTGCTATCCGGATGGTTGAGCGTGACAAGAATCATCCCTCGATAATCTTCTGGTCGCTGGGCAACGAAGCGGGCTGCGGCCCGAACCATGCGGCTATGGCAGGCTGGATACACGATTATGATATAACCAGGCTCGTCCATTACGAAGGAGCGCAGGGTGATCCGAGACATCCTGATTATATCGAATCCAGCGACCCGAGATTCGCACAGCTTTACAGCAGTGACAGGGGAGCCGCAAATCCCAGGGATCCCGCTTATGTGGATATTGTCAGCAGGATGTATCCCACACCGGACGAACTTGGAAGGCTTGTGGAAAATGAAATTACAAACAGACCTGTCCTGATGTGCGAGTATGCTCATGCCATGGGAAACTCGCTTGGAAATTTCCAGGAATACTGGGATTTGATAAGGATCAAAAAGAGACTGATTGGCGGATTTATTTGGGACTGGATAGACCAGGGACTATATAAAACGGACTCGAACGGAACAAGATATTTTGCTTATGGCGGCGATTTCGGGGACAAGATAAACGATGAGAATTTCTGTATTAATGGCATTATCGCACCTGATCGCAAGCCCAAGCCGCAGATAATTGAAGCAAAACGTGTCTTGCAGCCCGTAGGAATAACCTGTCTCGATCCTCAAAAGCTTCTTCTTAACATCACCAACAGACACAATTTCAGAAATTTGGATTCATATGATATTACATGGCAAATTAGTGCCAACGGAGTTACTTTCAGCGAGGGCAGTCTCGCTCCAATTGACG
>JARRRJ010000451.1:0-2819 GCA_037380865.1 Sedimentisphaerales bacterium | reverse complement strand
TATACGAAAAAGGGACTTTACAGTTCGGGCAACCAGCAAAAGGTGATTCGACAAAAACGGCACGCACTAAAGATGGTCCCGACTGATCCCCAAAAACGACAGATATGTCAGGGTAAAGTCACTTTTTCAAGCGAGAATGGAATCTTGACTCTATTTTCTTTGACGACGACCTTCACGTATCCACTTAATTTTCACAAAGAAGGAGCGTTTTGAACGGGAGCCTCTGCTTCCACAGTCAGTTCTCTCTTCATGTTTTTCTTATCAATTAAGAACAGATTCCTTTGAGATCCGGAACTGCTTTTCTTTTTAACCAGGTCGCTTGTATTGGAGCTATCTTGCTAAGAACTCTCTTGTTCCGTTGATGAGCCTGCATCGAGCGTATCAGTGAATTTCAGTGGAAGAGAAAGATGCATAGAGGAAGTATGCTTTGCCTGAATGTCCCGCTGCCGTCCGGATTCAAGGTTATCTCAGCAAAATTTTCGCAGCAACCTCCGGGAAAGATCACTTAAATTGAAATAATCAAAGCTCTTCTACACATATACACCTTATTGCCTCCTTTATCATCCTTATTCTCTCTAGTTGTAATCTCAAGTCTGGTTATTACGTGAGCTCTTTGTCAGAATTCAATAAATTAATATCCTGAAAATGTCTTACTGAATTAATACATCCCAAAGGTCATTACTCTCAGCGTCGAAGGCAGTAGGTCCTCCAACTTATTTCCATGCCTGGTTAATTTCTGCCCGAACAAGAACGTCTTCAACTCATGAGTTATTCCAGATAGTAAACTTCCCAGGCTGCGCAAAAAACCATATTTGGTTGAACTGAATATTACATTAGGCGATGTGATAACATCAGTATACTTAAAGAAGGATGTGACAAAAGGATTATTTAGGCTTGAAACCCTCGAGCTTTCCGCTCGTGTACTTCTCGCAGGCTTTTTCGAGGTCTATGTCACTGATATTCGCCAGAGTGCACAGCCAGGCGAACACGTCCGCGAATTCCTCCTCTGCATTGTCTCTGTCATTTGAGACAAGGGCAGTAGAAAGCTCGCCAACTTCTTCAATAAACCACATAAAAGTACGGGACGTACCTCTTTCCCTGTCCCTTTTCTCATACTTTTCGGAAATCAAATGCTGAAAATCACTTATATGCATATAACAGGTCTGCTTTATCACTGCCGGTGCCTCGCCGCTCACGGATTGAGCGGCGAGGCACATACAGCAGAATCTATTTGGCAATTAAACTTGATAGTTTTGCCTTTTCAAAAACTGCTTTGGCCTGCGCTATAGCTTTATCGTAGATCTTATCAGCGCGTCCACCAATTTTTTCTCCAGCTGCCTGGTCAGTCAGATTCGAGTGACTTACAAAAGGCCCGTCAATAGCTTCGATAATTTGGAGAACTGTGATATTCGCGGGTGTTTTAGCCAGAGAAAAGCCGCCGTGAGGACCTCTCTTGCTGTGTAATACATTGGCTTTTACCAGTTGCTGAAGCAGCTTCAGGAGATATTCCAGTGGTATGTCGTATTTCTTGGCGATATCCTGAGACAATATTATTTTCTGATCCTTGTTTTGGGCAATATAGCCAAGTGCAAGGATTGCATAACCTGTTGATCTGCTGATTCTCATTTCTTTAACTCCTTCTGAAAAAACTATCGATCAATGCTGAACTATTCATACAGATACTTCTAATTATCACCTATGCCTGTTCATAATTTCAAGAACAATCCGGATAAAAAGATGCAATATTCATGAAAAATATCAAAAAAGAGTAACCAACGGGCTTTTTCATGTTAATTTTCACCAATCAATACTTTCTCAAGATGTAAAAAACTTGACACAAGAAGCTTTGTCAGATAGATTCCATGTGAATTTTGTTGTGTTTTTTGGAGACTACGATGGCTGACATTAAGCCAAGAATAAGTGTCGAATATGCATCGAAAGCTGTAATAGTTCGCTTTACTGATGAGAGAATTCTCGAGGAAAAAGATATTAATGCTCTTCAGGAATCAATCACCTCCGTTATCGAGCAGTCCGAAAAGATCAATCTGATTCTTGATTTTGGAAACGTGAAGTTCCTGTCTTCTGCTGTCTTAGGACTTTTAATAAGGATCAGCAAAAGGATTTACGAGAGCGATGGTCACCTGAGACTCTGCAATATTAATCCCAAAATATATGAAATTTTCAAGATAACCAGGCTGACTAAAACCTTCGATATATATAAAGACGTCGAAAGCGCAATTCAGGGTATTCCTTAGTAGAGACGGGATTCTTATTAAAGTTCTTTAGCAGGAAATTCCGTTATAAATTAATTATGACATCAGAAACGCCAACGAGTTACTCAATAGTTGTTGAGAGTAAGCCGTCAGAGGTTGTAAGAGTGTGCGAAGAAGTTTTGGCCAGACTCAGGGAGAAGGGTTTCGGCAAAGACGACATTTTTGCAGTTCGTTTAACGCTTGAGGAGGCTTTTCTTAATGCCGTCAAGCATGGCAACAAGATGGATCCTTCCAAAACGATTAAAGTGGAATATTCCGTTACCGAAAATAAGCTGGAGATTACAATTACCGATCAGGGTCCAGGTTTCAAGCCCGATAAAGTGGAGGATCCGCGCTTCGGTGAGAATCTTTTCAAGCCGGGCGGTAGAGGATTGCTTCTTATGAATTCATATATGGATATGGTTAAATATAATGAGCAGGGAAATAGTGTTCACATGGTCCGGTACAAGGAGAAACCGTTTCTTGGGAAAGAAACTCCCGACCTGACCGAAGAAAAGGATTAAAATGACTCATAAAAACAGGATGCCCAAAGCCAGGAAAATAGGG
>JARRRJ010000450.1:0-2820 GCA_037380865.1 Sedimentisphaerales bacterium | reverse complement strand
TATGTAGAGCCAGTTCCTCAGGATAGGTGTCTTCTCATTGAGAAATGCTCTCGTTTCTTTTTCATTGGCCGCGTTCATCTGAAGTGTCAGAGATGCGCTGACGTATCGAGTGACACCAGGCTCATTAAGATTCGCAACCACCGGTGGCTCCAAATCGTAATACCAGAACTTGCCTGACTCGCCTCCCAAATCGACTTTTTCTGATGTTTCCTTCGCAGTATCATTTGCGTCTGCTGCTTTATTGCCACTAGTGCCGGCAATAATCGTTCCAAGACCAAGCCCGGCGCCAGCGCATAAGCCGACAACTACGACCATTATCATCCACGGAAGCAAACGTTTGACCATTGGCTTCTCCTGTTTTGCATCATCTGCATCTGCCATTTTTACCTCACTATATAAACGCTTTTTTATGCCGGCTGCAAATATCCTTCCTTACGATACCGATGGATTCTATCACGAAGTGTCCTGTCACTTATTCCGAGGACTTTAGCAGCTTTTGTCTGGTTTCCGCCGGTTTGACGCAATGTTTCGATGATAGCTCTCTTTTCCACCTGTTCCAGAGGCATTCCTCCTAAATTCGAATCATCGTCGCAATTGTCGTCACCGAATAAATCAGCTGCGCCAGGCACATTTCTAACACTTCCTTTTTGTGTTATCGGCTGCAGCTCATCGAAAAGCCACGAAACATCCGCAAGAGAAAGAACAGGGCCCATTCCGAGTATCAGACAGGTTCTTACAACGTTGCGTAATTGTCTGATATTCCCGGGCCAGAGATATTTCGAAAAGATTTCCATCATCGCGGGATCGAGCCTGGTAATTTGTCGCTGCACTTCCCGGCAATACTGATTCACAAAATACCATACAAGATCAGTCAAATCTTCAATGCGTTCGCGCAGCGGACACAATGATAGTCTCACAGCGCTGAGACGATAATACAGGTCCTGCCTGAAATTTCCTTTGCGAACTTCCTGAAGGAGGTCCTTGTTTGTAGTGCTTATTATGCGTACATCCACTCTGATGCTTTCGTTTCCGCCAACTCTCTCGAAATCCTGCTGTTCGAGCACTCTTAATAACTTTGCCTGAAATGTAATCGGTGTTTCTGTTATTTCATCGAGAAGCAGAGTGCCGCCATGCGCCATTTCGAAGCGTCCTTTTCGCTGCGCGTAGGCGCCTGTAAAAGCTCCCTTTTCATGGCCAAACAGCTCGCTTTCGAGAAGCGAGTCACTCAGCGCGGCACAGTTAATCCTGACATAGGAGCTTTGTGACCTTCGACTGGTTTGATGTATCAAGTAGGCTATCAGCTCTTTGCCTGTTCCGCTTTCGCCGCTCAGAAGAACCGGCGCAGAAGTGGGAGCAACCTTCCTCGCTAAGTCCACAGTACGGTAGAGTTTCGAGCTTTTGCCAACAATCTGATACAGGCAGCGAGGGCCTTCGTGCGAGGAAGCTATGATCGAAAAGCTGTGATTGGGAATAAATGTGTCGAGCAGGTTCTCAATTCTTTTGTGTTCGAGAGGTTTAACCAGAAATTCGCAGCAGCCTTTGCGAATTGATTCCACTGCCATTTCAACGACAGCCTGCCGGCTGTCGTTGGTTTTCGCACTTGTCACCATGACTACAGGTACTTCAGGTCTGTTTTCTTTTATTTTACTGACCAGCTCCAAGCCCTCATTCAGACGAGCACGAAGACTGTCCCTCTGCGAAAAGCTGTCACCCGCAAACACGAGGCCGCAATTGTTTCTGCTGATAAAATCAAGGACGCCCGTTTTGTCACTTGCGAGATGTCCCCGAATTCCCTTGCGGGCGAGAATTTCAAGAATCAATCGTGCAAAATCAGGATCGCTATCCGCGATTAAGACATTTAACATATCTTCATGTGCTTCGTAATTATAAGTATGTGTCTTTTCCATCTGCTGTGTATTCATTAATTTAGAAACCATTCATTTCTTTTTTAGCGTTTGTATTCTGTCAATAGCTCTTGCGGCTTATCCTCTGTGTACCACCTAATCAAATTACTTTGCACTCTGGCGATATCAGCCCATGGAGAATTCGGAAATCCTGTAATTAGCTTCTGGTACTCATCAGCGGCCGCCGCCATATCAACGTTTTGGAGGCTGTTTGCCGTCTGGAAGAGCAGCCAGGCTCTGTCTTCGGAAGATGTCATATCGTCGGGCTTGTTTCGCCTGAGAGCTTCCTGGTAAAAAGAAGCCGCTTCTCCCACGTAATTGCTCAGAAAGAGAGTATTTCCAATTGCATAAGGATTATCAATCTCTTCCGGCTTCTCTGCCAGTTTTCTTAATTTCCGAATTGTAGGCTCACTAATTGATTCGTACTGGGTATTGATATTCGCAGTTCGCACAGCTTGTTCTGAGTTTTCATTTTGCGATGCAGATTTCTCGGGTTCAGTTCTTAATATATTTACTGCAGTTTCTGAAGGTTCGAAAGCCTGAGAAGGTAGTGACAGCTGCATTGCGTTAATTTGCTCTATCAGCGATTGTAGCACATCTTTCTGAACCTGCTGCTGTTCTTTTGCTGGAGTAATATTTTCCAGCCACAGGGATTTCCTTGCATCTTCACTGCCAATTATCGCGGACGGCTGCACCTCTTGCTCTAAATTGTACTTGACCATGTTATTGGAATTTGCTGAGGCTGAGCCGCTCATGAATGACAGAAGGTCAAAAGGCAAAACCATAAGGCAAAATGCGAAGACAAAAATGCGAAGCTTCATATATACGTTATGATACGTTAATTTGTTTTTCAATTTCATATCTTGTACCTTCATTCCTGAGTCGATAGAACCAATGCTGCTTCCTCGTACTTTTT
>JARRRJ010000449.1:0-2833 GCA_037380865.1 Sedimentisphaerales bacterium | reverse complement strand
CAATCAGATTGACTGCGGCTTGTATGGCTCCCTTTGCATAAGTTCTCGGAGCAGAAGAAGCAAGTTTGGAATTTTCGTTGAAAGCGTCCTGTAACGATTCGGTTGCCCAGAGATAAAAAACTGAGCCGAAAACGGGCCATTCCGTTTCCGCTATATCTTCGGTAGTTAATTCAGCCGCAATACCTGCACTGAAGCGCTTTCTCGCCCATTTCTCGTATCTGCCGGATAGTGACTTATGCCATCTGAAAACGCATCGCGGCGTGCTGTTCCCATACAATCCCGGATCGCGCAAATTGTAAATCATCGTTGCGGCGGGAATCAGGAAAACATAAAATGCAAGAATAATAATTAGAGCGGCGTTTGTTCTGACACATAATCGCAAGAGTCTTTTCATAGCTGAAATCTTAACAAAATCGGACGCATTCTTCAACGCAGAACACGAATTATCAGCACGCCGCTGACCAGGGATTGACATTGACACGTTTTCCGGATAGACTTGGTCTGTGCCTTGAAAGAAAAGCCTGGATATAAGATATGTTAAAGGTATGTATTTTACTGACAACTTTTGTTGGGATTCTCCCCCTTTTTGTCGCTGCTGCAGGCGGCATGGGATGCCTGATTGCGGGATTTCGAACTTTATGGCGCAAGAGACTTATCGACGATTTGCCGACTTCGAAGACACAAGGAGCGTTCATCGGGCTTACTGAGCTCAAAGGCACGGCGGAGAGCGACTCGCCTCTGACAAGCTACCTTGCAGGCAAGCGCTGCGTGCATTACGCCTGGGATGTGGAAGAACACTGGTCGAGAACAGTGACTGAGACTTATACCGACTCGAAAGGTCACATACGAACCCGTACACGCACGGAGACAGGCTGGACCACGGTAGCCTCCGGCGGACATTCAATTCCATTCTATTTGAAAGATGATACAGGCATTATACGAATAGTTCCCGAAGGCGCTGAAATTACCGCCCTTACTGTTTTTAATTGTAATTGTTCGCCTGATGACGCGTTGTACTATGGAAAAGGTCCCTCTGACGCGGTAGCCGACTCTACTTACGAGCGATGCTTTGTCGAAACTGCCATACCCTTGCATACGAGTCTTTACGTCATGGGCCAGGCACGGGAACGACGTGATGTCGCGGCTGCTGAAATCACACAGGACAAAGACGCTGAGATGTTTCTGATTTCCACTCGCACGGAAAAGCAAATCAGTTCAGGCTATAATCTGTCGTCGTGGCTCTGGCTAATCTTCGGATTCTGCATCGCTCTCGGCGGCGTTGCAGTCTGGAATTTGATGAATGAGCGTCATCCCGAAGTAGATATAAGAAGCCTGATAATTGCTGCAATCGCATTCGTCGCCGCTTTCCTGCTCGGCTGGGTCTGGACAACGTACAACAGCCTTACATACATGCATCACATGGTAGAGCGCGGCTGGTCGCAGGTGGACATCCAGCTTAAGCGGCGCCATGACCTGATTCCAAATCTTGAAAGAGTAGTAAAAGGTTATCGTGACCACGAAAGCCAGACACAAAAGCTCATCACAGAGTTAAGAACACAATCTAACGCAACACCACCCGGCGTCGCGGGAGAGGATTATAAAGGGATTTCAACAATGCTTCGTGCTGTTGTAGAGCGCTACCCTGATCTGAAAGCCAGTGAGAGCTTTCTGAAACTTCAGGAGGAACTGGTCGACACTGAACAGAGAATTGCTCTTGCGAGGGATTACTTCAACAATACTTCAATGTTCTATAATATTCGTCTGGGAATTGTACCCGATCGATTCGTTGCGGCTCTGGCGAGTTTGAAACCGCGAGCTTTGATGGGCGCTGCAGATTTTGAGCGTGCTCCTATCGAAGTTAAACTGGCTGACTGAAATATAAGCAAATAACATAAGTCATCACGCCAATTGTCTGTATTTTCAAAATATAAGTTGTCATACAGGAATTTACCCACTTGATTTTGCTTGTCCGATGGAAGTATAATTATTCTTATTATTAAAAACGCAAAAATGCCTTCTGATAATTGGGGAGATATCAAGACTAATGCGAATTAGAAAGATTATATTCATTTGTATCGTCTCTTGCTTGGCTGTGACGCTGGTCTTTGCACAAGGCCGTTTTAATCGACGTTCACCAATTACTCGTGGCAGAGGTAATGTTTCACCTCGCGGCAGAGGTATTTATTCGCCTCGCGGCAGGGGTAATTATACCCTACGAAGTGATTTTCCGACGTGGGAAATAGATCCGGAATTCGCAGATGATGTTTTTACTTTTGCACGCATTGAGTACGATTCTTATGGCGGTATGGGATGGTGGGACCGCTGGGACAACGACTATCCTGATGCTGACTACAATTTTTCATACAGGCTGCAGCAATTGACTTCCCTGAACGTAAATCCGCATCCCAAACTCCTTCGTCTTACGGATCCGGAACTTTCCGATTATCCATTTATCTATTTCTCCGGTGTACAACGGATGACACTCAGCCGACCTGAACAGATTGCACTTCGAAGGTACTTGCTGAATGGCGGATTTGCCATGATGAGTGACTTTTGGAATCCGCAAGGATGGGCCAACATGCTCAACCAGATGCGAGGCGTCTTTCCGGACAGGGAGCCAGTAGAGTTGACTCTCGATGAGGAAATATTTCACATCGTATTCGATTTGAAAGAGCTTCCTCAGATTACGGATATTCAAACCTGGAGGGAGGGTGCGAGTTTTGAATATGAGCATGGGTATTCATCGAGAGGAGACGAAGCTCCTCATTTCTGGTCATATTATGATGACCACGGCCGCATGGTAGCATTACTTTGTCACAATAACGATTTAGGT
>JARRRJ010000448.1:0-2836 GCA_037380865.1 Sedimentisphaerales bacterium | reverse complement strand
GCGTCTGGCCTGCAACCAGATTTGGTCCAATCTGTGACGAGTAAACTTTGGCTTGTATTTCATCGGGAATCGTGACGATAATGAGCGAGGCGCCTTCCATAGCGGTTTTGACATCTGAGGGTTTGAAGCCGTGCTCTATTGCGAGCTTGTAGTTGTCGGTGCCTTCCAGCTCAGAAACCGCGACTTCTACGCCGCTGTCGCGAAGGTTCAGGCTGTGTGCGTGACCCTGACTGCCGTAGCCGATGACCGCTACTTTCTTATCTTTCAGCGCGTCAATCGGAGCATCGTCTTCATAATAAATTGTGACTGCCATAATATGTTCTCCTTAAAAACTTATTGTCTAATTAGTTCAGCTAAATTGAATTAATAACAATCGCGTCTCAGCATAAGCCGATAACGGGCGATTTCAAGAGCGAAAATCCGCATTATATTGATAGTTTCTGATTAATCAAGGAATTTATGGACAGGAGTGATATAAAGCTCAGAAGAAGGAACGCAGGTATTCTATACTCTTGCGGGCAATAGTCTCGGGATCCGGGTCGTATTTGAATACCTCTACGGAAAGCCATCTTTGCCAGCCTATATCGTGAATAGCCTGCGCTATTGGCGCATAATCAAGGTTTCCCATGCCGGGGCCGTAAAGATTCGGGTCATTTACATGAAAATGACCGATGTCCTCTGCTTTAACAGAACGGATAATGTCCGGGACGGGAGTCGGTTCCGAACACAAAGCTTTTACATCGAGGTGGATTTTCAAATTCGGATGATTGATTTGCCGCACAAATTCCAGTCCCTGCGAGACTGTATTGATAAAATCAGTCTCGACGGGAGATAGCGGCTCAATACAGATAGTCAGGTTCAGCTTTCCCGCTTTATCGAGAACCGATTCCAATAAATCCGCAGCTCTTTTTCGAGCCTGTTCGTAAGTTTGTCCAGTCTGGAGGCTTCGCTGTTTTGGCGAGCCAAGTACGAGAACTTTCCCTCCAAGGTCGGCACACAAATCAAGGAGGCAGGACAAGTAATCCCTTGTCCTGCTCCATATTTGTTCATCCATTGTTGTTATGTGTAAACCTTCCGGTCCAGCAAAAAGCCAGTGCAGGCCAATGACTTCAAGACCATAATCTGCAACAGTCTGCTTTGTTTCTTTTAGCAGTTCCAACGAGATATTCTCAGCAGAAGATGCCAGAGTAAAAGGCGCAATTTCGATCCCATGGTAACCCAGCCTGCTCGCAATTGAGCAGACTTCTGCCATAGGTCTGCCTTCGAACATCTCATTGCACAAGGCGAACTTCATTAAACCTCATCCGGCACAACATACGGCTCGCGATAGTTGCGCTTAATGTACATGTTTGCCCATTCGCTATTTTCGCCTGTAAATCTTTCGGCCTTCGGGTCCATAGTAAGCATAGGCCCGATTTTAATCGGCTCTTTTTCGAGGTCAACTTCGTTTGCGCTTAGATTGGCCATTGCTCGCTCGAACGAATCCAGCATTTCAGTATTGTCGCCTATGGTCGCTCTTATCTCGTCCGGAGATTTGTGCATTCCGATACGATACGAAATATTAGCCATATGAACCAGTGACGTTGAAATGTGTCCTACTTCAATATCAGCGTTCAGGTCTTCTACTTTCCGGCTTCTTACAGCTTTGATGAAGTTGTCGTAATGGCTTGCACCGCCGCGGCCTGAAAATTGTACATCCGTTCTCGAACCGTCATTGTTATAAATATAACCACCGCCGTCACCTGCGGCCCAATAACCATTTTCGCACTGAACTACTATGCCGATCTGGGTAGTTGTTCCGGGGAACGAATCCATTCCGCGACCACCTTTTCGCGGCGGTAATCCACGAACTTCGAAAATCAGCGGTGCGGGCTTATAATCGTAGAAGCTCACAATCGTATTTGGTGTCTCGCCTGCATCGAATACTCCGAATCTGCCGCCAAAGCTGAAGACTCTTTCAGGCAGGGTTTCTGCACTCTTGCCAAGCGCCCAGCGCGCAAGGTCCATCTCATGCGGTCCCTGATTTCCGATATCGCCGCAGCCTGTGTTCCATACCCAGTGCCAGACGTAATGCAACTCAGTTCTTCGTAATGGTTCCTTCTCGGCTGGTCCACACCATAGATCGTAATGGATGGTTTCTGGCAAGGCCTTTGGTCCGTTTGTTGCAGTCACAATGCCATTTGTTCCCAGTCCTCTGGCTTTATAACACAAGCCACGAACCCATTTAATTGCGCCGAGATTGCCGGCATGAATCCATTCGAAGGCTTCTTTGTGAGCCAGTGAAGAGCGCTTTTGCGTACCAAGCTGAACAATTCTGTTGTATTTGCGTGCGGCCTCTACCATTTTGCGGCCTTCCCATATTTCGTGCGAGGCAGGTTTTTCAATATAGACGTCTTTCCCAGCCTGACATGCCCAAACTGTTACAAGGGAGTGCCAGTGATTGGGTGTTGCGGAAGAAATTGCGTCAATTTCCTTATTTTCAAGAAGCTTGCGAACATCTGTATATCGTTGCAGTTCCGGCTGAGGCTGTTCGGCAGTTTGTCCGCGTCTTCCGAAACCGCGACCGCCGCCAAGACGGATATTCATATGTGACTCATCGGCATCGCAAATTGCGACGAGACGCACGCCCTGGGTGCCTGACCATGTCCTGCAATGGCCGCTTCCCTGGCCACCCGTGCCTACTACTGCTATTCTGATATCATCATTGGCGCCTCTGGCTCTTGAAAATGGAGCCGCCATCGCAAAAGCCGCTCCTGCGGCTATCGAGCTTTTCATGAAATCTCTACGGCTTAACTTACTCATATCTTTTCTCCTAAATCGTATTTATTGCGAGTTA
>JARRRJ010000447.1:0-2852 GCA_037380865.1 Sedimentisphaerales bacterium | reverse complement strand
ATTTGTGATGAAGAATCTTTGTCTGATGAAGAATTGTATCCCGCTATTGATAAGTTGTTTGAAGAGCCGGTAAATATAGAACTTGTCATATTATTTGAAAAAATGTTCAATAATCAGCAGAGGGAAAAATTCTTTGAACTGCTCCAGAACAGGCCGCTTGCTTCACTAGACTCCCAGATTCGCCTGGCAGAAATGTATGAGGGAAAACAAATGTTCGAACAGGCAAGGCAGGCTCTGATTCGTGCTGTGACTATATCCTCGGTGACTCTCAGGCAGGAGAATTACAAGACTCGCCTGGAAAACCTCGCGAAAAAACTGGGTGACGAAAAGCTCGTAGAACAGCCTCCAGAAAGACAGGTTTTGCTCGATATGGGATGTATAGAAATAACAGAAAACACGCAATCATTCACGAAAGAAGCCGGTCCGGGCGAGCAGGTGATTTTATTCACTCAGGAAGAAGATGGAAAAATACATACCCTTTTCCTGAACTTCACTCCTGCAAATAAACCAAAAGGCTCTTTCACCCTGAGCCACGTTGACCGCAAAGGCGGCGATAAAAGCTGGGGTTCTCAAGCTGCGACTCGGAACGGCAATCTCTGGCACGCTTCTTATTACGCATACGATTTTCCAAAAGACTTTGGCCTGAACTGTGAAGTGAACTCCGAAGAGAACAGCCCGAAATACTTGATGTCTTTCGAATTATACAATCGAGCGGGACATTAAGTAT
Organism: Sedimentisphaerales bacterium; assembly: GCA_037380865.1. Taxonomy (GTDB): domain Bacteria; phylum Planctomycetota; class Phycisphaerae; order Sedimentisphaerales; family Anaerobacaceae; genus JAFGPS01. The sequence goes on along the minus strand of JARRRJ010000447.1, from coordinate 2,125 downwards.
TGTTTCCACGTTAATAAGCGAGCGGGGATGAAACTATACTGTAGCGAGCATTGTGTCCTGCTGAAAACGCAGTTTTGCCTGACCGATGAGATAGAAGCTTCCTGTAATGCAAATCAGGTCTTCTCTGCTTACTGCACTGTTTGCAAGCTGTAAAGCCTGGCCAAGACTCGGTGCATACTGGCACATTTTACCGCAGATATCTGTGTACATGTCAGCCAGGTCAGAAGGTGATGCGGCTTTTGGCGAGTTGCTTCTTGTGAAAATGACCTTGTCGGCGCCGTATTGAAGCTCCTTGAGCATACCAATAACATCTTTATCAGTATTGCATCCGAAAATAACAACCATCGAGTCATATGGGATATTCTGTCCTATCGCATGTATCAACGCGCATATGCTTGCGGCGTTGTGGGCCGCGTCTATCATAATTCTCGGGTCGTGACAGATTATTTCCATTCTGCCGGGGAGCGTGACTTTGCTGAGCCCGTCTGCAGCTTTTTCGTTATCGATATTGTAACCGAGCGATCTGAGCTTATCGAGCATAGCAAGTGCAAGGCCGCAGTTTATCGCCTGATGCTTGCCGTGCAGGGGAACACGCAGATGCTCGAATTTGCTTGTAGGAGTAGTAAGGCAAATTCTCGTGTGCGGCCCGTGCTCGCGCGAAGTCTCGAAGCGATGAGAGAAATCAATGTCGCTTCCAGTCACAATCAGGTCCGTCTTGACTGCCAGAGCCTGCGCCTTGAGAACGCTCATTGCTTCCGGGTCCTGCTGAACAGTGAAAGCTGGAACGCCGCGCTTCAGTACGCCCGCTTTTTCCAGCGCAATCCTGCCCAGTGTGCTCCCGAGCTGCGTCTGGTGGTCAATGCTTAAGCTCGTTATACCCACGATCTTGGGGTGGATCACGTTGGTACTATCGAGCCTGCCGCCCAGACCGGTCTCTATAATCGCAATATCGACTTCCTTGTCGACAAAATACATGAAAGCTATCGCGGTCAGAATCTCGAAAAAGGTAGGAGGATCGGTTTTCGAGAGTTTCTCAACCGGCTGATAAATGCGGTTGAGCAGGTCCCGCATCTCATTTTCACTAATCATTTCCGAGTTGACACTGATTCTTTCGTGAAGATGAAGCACATGCGGTGACGTATATAAACCTACCTTATAATTATTAGCTTCAAGCATCCTGGCCAGCATAGTAGCTGTTGAGCCTTTTCCTTTTGTGCCGGCTATATGGACTGTAGGGGTTTTAAGGTGGGGATTACCTAATAACGACAGCAACTTCTCCATCCTCTCCAAGCTGAAGGTCGTCACGTTATAGCGCAGAGTGCCTTCCTTCTCGTAATCTGTCCTCTTAAAAAGGTAATCAATCGCCTTTCGATAGGTTCTAAAAGCTATCTTACTTTTAACTTTGGCAACCTTGGAGGAGGATTTAGGAGTCCGTTTCTTTCCGGTTGTTTTTCCTAATTTTGCCATAAAAACTTAATTATAACGATAGAATACGCGTTAGTCAATGTTTATTAGCACAGCGACGCATGAAACAGTCAGATAATATGACATAATAGCTTGTTGAAGCGACAGTTATATCAACAGCCGCTATCTGCGTAATTATTTTTGTTCCTGATAATCTGCCAGTTTAATAAGCAAAGCTGAATAAGAATTTAGATATTCTTATGAAAACCACCCCTCCGAGCATCAATATCAACCTTTGGCGGGTTTTTTAGATTGTGGAACCCACCACTTATCCTTATATTTCAATCCATGTTCAGGGAAAAGTTGACCAGCTTGTTTAATATTAAGCAGATAAGTAACTTTACTACACAAAGTATTATACAGCTTTTTTGGCCTGCGGTTTGTGCCAACTGTAACAAAAGTATCAGTGAAACCGAAAAAACCCTTTGCAACGAGTGCTGGAAGCAGCTCATTAATTGTACAGGCGCAGATTATTGCACTCGATGCGGACGCGATGCCAGCATAGCCGGGATAATTGAAGGTTCGTGCCCGGATTGTCAGGGCAGGCAGATACATTTCGACGCAATTTGTCGCGCAGGTATTTATGATCAAGGTCTCAGGCAAATGATTCTTGCCTTCAAACATGGCAAAACCGAGCTCGACTCGACACTCGGATTCCTGG
>JARRRJ010000446.1:0-2855 GCA_037380865.1 Sedimentisphaerales bacterium | reverse complement strand
CTTTTCCCTGTATTCCTTCAGGACCTCGTCATACAGTGCTATTCTTTCCGGTATTACTTCGCCGCGGTTATTGAAAAGAGCCTGCCTGTTATTGTTTGCTGTAGGCTCCCAAATTATCGTTCCCATGCCTTTCTTATCAGGCAGATTCAGCATGATTTCGCTGGTTTCCTGAACCTCAACCGCCATCTCGGCAATAAGGAATCTGAGTTTGGGATAGCGTGTAACCAGGTCTTCGAAATTTGCTTTCCAGTTCGACGGCTGTCCCTGCCAGCGAGTATAGCATGATTGAGCAAGAACATCGAACTCGACACCGTTTTCGAGAGCGGCATCCACCCAGTGACGGGTCGCCTGGTTATCGCCGCCTTTATCAATATGAAGCACAATTATAATATTGGGATCAACTTCCCTGGCTCCTGCAATGCCTGCTTTAAGCAGCGCGGCGAGCTGTGGCCAGTTTTTAGTGCTTCCTCCTCTGTCAAACATCATCCCGGGTGTGATTTCATTGCCAATCTGCACCATATCAGGTTTTGCACCTGCGTCCTTTAGCTGCTCGATAGCGTCTTTTGTGTAATCATGCGTCTTTTTGACAAGCTCTTCGAAAGACAAGTCGGCCCAGGCAGAAGGAGTATATTGCTTCCCCGGATCAGCCCAGGAATCACTGAAATGAAAATCTATGGACAGTCCCATACCGGCCGCTTTTACTCTTTTTGACACTTCGATAGTATGCGGCAAATCACAATATCCCTGCATTGAATAAGGTCGGTCGCGCGGCGTGGGCTTTGTCGGGTCCACGAAAGTGCGCAGACGGATGTAATTGAAGCCGTGGTCTTTGAGGATTTCAAGAATGTCCTTCTGTACACCTTTGTCGCTGTATTTCATACCGTTGTCTTCCGCCGCCTGGACCCAGGATATATCTGCGCCGACAATATAATCTTCAGGCGGAATCTTCACTGGAGTTGATTCATCAGTGATTGCGGTATCAACTGAAGTCTCCATACTTTCTGTGGAAGCTATCGGTTTGGGCAATCTGCTGGACGGAGTGTTCATTAACTTGTCGAGGTTGTCCAAAACGAAAATGGCTGGAGCGGGACTGCCGTCCGAGTTCCAGAGGCCGTTTCCTCTTCCTCTTCCTTCGGGAGCCCAGTAGAAGACACCTAAGCAGTAAGGAAAGCGCCGGACTGTGTTGACAAGGTCCACCATGAATTGAAGCTGTCCCTGTTGTGTTCCCGGCCATTCCATATATTTACTTGCAGTAACCTGGTCGCCTCCGCTTTGTGGATAGCCGGTTTCGGTAATCATTATCGGCTTTTTATAAGCGCGATAAGATTCGTACATGTTCTTCTGAAGTCCTTCGAGCGTGCCGTGATAATTGGGGTAGAAACTCTGGCCGATTACATCGAAGTCAACTTTAGCTTCCGCAAGATGATCGAAGTACCACTTTGTTATGGCCCAGTCACCGCCGCAGTCTATGTGAATAATTGTTTGCAGAGGAGAATCGCCCGCACCGGCGCGGACGCCTCGAAGACCTGCTTCTATCAGGCGAATCAGGTTACTCCACTGTTTTTCGTCATCGTAAGGCTCGGGAAGCGGCTGTATTTCACCTGCGAATACTTTCACATCCGATGGCGGCACTTTAACGTGTCCCAGGGGCCAGAGCATCCCGCCGATAATCTCGTTGCCGACCTGAACCATATCAGGCATAACGCCTGCGTCTTTCATTTGCTTAATCACATCAGTGCTGTATTGCTCCACCTGCTTTTCCAGCTCATCAATATTCATACCTCGCCATGCGACTGGAGTCTCCTGGTGCTGGGGATCAGCCCATGTATCGGAATAATGTATGTCCAGTTGCAGAGCAGCGCCGGCCGCTTTTACCTGTTTTGCCAGCTCGATCGTGTTTTCACGCGTGTTGTTCGGAGCCCTGCGCACAGGGGAAACAAATACTCGCAGCCGATAGGCGTTCCAGCCGTGCCTGGTCATAATCGAGATTTCATTGCCGGGCTGACCGTTTTCCTGGTAGCCAGCTGCGCCGCCGCGCCCGTCAAAACCTCCAAAACCACCACGACCGCCTCCTCGGCCTGCCAGTGCAGATATGTCAGCGCCAAGGTATTTCAAAGGCCGGAGTGTCGAGGACGGATTCGCTGAGTCCTGTCCCGCCCATGCAGACGATAACAAGCAGACAGTTGACGTTAAGAAGATAACCACTAAGCCTATGGCGCTCTTTCCTGAAAGCCTCGATAAGAAACGAATATTATTTCGCATAACAGCTCTCCTTCATGATAACAACATTTCTCTTGTGGAATCTAAAACAAACGCATTTTTATTAGAAGAAAACGTGTTTCTTTCTCAGAATCCTTGTCACGAAGCATACATCGGTACTTTCCACAGAATACCAGCCTGCCAAAGTGCATATAGGCAGAAGCAGCAAAAAGCAATATTCGGCAATAAAAAACTTTTGAAAGATATTAGAGATTCTTATATATTATAAAGGTAATTAATTTTCTATGGTACACTTTTATGGAAATATTTTCCTTCATGCTTTTCCTTGACAAATGTTTGACTTGATCCCGAATAAGTAATATCCTATGGAATATAGAAGAATATTAATGATATGACTTTTTTGGTGGGCTCATTATGAAAAAGACAACATCCGTTACCATAATACTTGTGTGTCTGCTCGCGGCAGGTTTCAGTTTCTATAAATTTGTTATTACTCCCGCTTCCGGCGGAGCAGGCAATGTTCCCGCGGGCGAGACGACATGGGTAAAATGCAGAAGCTGCGGCGCCGAGTATGAGATGTCTCTGCGCGATTTTGTCAAGGAAGTGGAAGCGAACAGAGATCCAAGATTAGTGGT
>JARRRJ010000445.1:0-2864 GCA_037380865.1 Sedimentisphaerales bacterium | reverse complement strand
TAAATTAATTGCTACAGTCTTGAAAGTTGGAGGAAACGACTTCTATTTATCCATCACCCTGGCTGCTTTGATTGATGGAACCGGGCGAGAGCCTAAGTACGATTGCAGGGGCTAAAATCGTCGACTCACTTTATCGGTATCAGTCCGTTCTAGGATATACACAACCTGCGAAAAGCCGCACTGCTTATCCATGATGACAAAATTGTAAAAAGAGATTAATTTTATTGTCCGTTAATGAATGTTGCTTGAAAGTATTGTAACTATAGTAAGTATATGAGGCAATTAATTTAGAAATTAGAATTCAGCCTGAATGAAAAAGGTCATTTTGATATGTTGTCATTTTTTTCAGATTTTTAAATGATTGATAGTAAAGCACTTATGGAATGAGCAGTTTTAAAAACTGGGAGATAATGGCCTTTCTGGTTGTATGTTGGTTGTAGTCGATGACACACTGAAAATATTAAAGTTGCATTTCAGATGAATGATATGTAACTTTTGAACTACAACTGAAATTAATATATAATAAATTTAAACTAACAATAATGTTTATATCCAAGTAAAACAATGACAGATGTTACACGCATTTTGAACGCCATAGATCAAGGGGATACTAAAGCTGTAAACAAATTGTTTCCCTTAATTTATGAGGAGTTGCGTCGATTAGCTGCTAAGAAAATGTCGCATGAACTACCTGGGCAGACACTTCAGGCTACGGCTTTAGTGCACGAAGCTTATATCAGATTAGTTGGCTCAGATAATCAGAATTGGAATAGCAGTACCCATTTCTTCTCTGCAGCGGCTGAAGCTATGCAGAGGATTCTTATAGATAATGCACGAAAAAAACAGCGTCTAAAACGAGGTGGAATCCAAAATAAAGTCGATCTGAAAGAAATAGATCTTAGTATTGAAGGTCCATCAACTGATATCATAGCCCTTGACGAAGCTCTCGAAAAACTCGCTAAAGAAGACAAGATGATTGCAGATTTGGTGAAGATGCGTTACTTTGCAGGTTTAAGTATGGAACAGGCAGCATAATTGACAAGATAAGTGTCCGCTATTCGTTGGGCAGTCAATGATAAGGATGTAGAGAGCTTTTAAGTGTCTTGAGTTACTGACAATAGCTTGCGAACAGTCATAGCGAAAAAATGTTTTTTAGGAGTTCATGATATGAATTTGGTCGATTATTTTGAAACCGCAAAAGGAACAGGAATATTAGCTACATCCGATTCCGATGGGAATGTGGACATGGCTATCTATGCCCGTCCCCACATGATTGACGAAGAAACTATTGTATTAGTGATGTCAGACAAGTTAAGCCACACTAATTTGCAGACCAACTCCAAAGCCTCTTATATGTTCATAGAAAAAAACAAAGGTTATCGCGGCAAAAGGCTCTATCTACACAAAATCCGCGAAGAGAATGATGCAGAGTTTGTCCAGTCAATCAGAAGACGTAAGAGGTATGACGAAGAAGGCGAGTCTGTATATGGAAGCAGTGCAGTGTACTTCAAGGTTATCAAGATTCGGCCATTGGTTGGGGATTAATCCTTTTTAGTAAGTATTGTCTCTATATAATGTAAAATGAAGAAATTAGGCAAATTAATTTGTTCAGTGTCACTTTGCCTTATGACAGGTTTTGTTGGATCTTTTAGTACAATGAATTCTGTTAAAACCTGGTATGCTGAACTGTCTCGACCATCCTTTACTCCTCCCGATTGGACATTCGGTGTGGTTTGGCCAATACTTTACGTAATGATGGGAATATCTGTCTTTATGATCTGGAATCTGGGCTTAGACAAAAGAAAAGTCAAAGTAGCTCTGGGGCTTTTCGTGCTTCAGTTGGTCCTAAATGGCCTTTGGACCCCGATATTTTTTGGCTTGCATATGATAGCTCTTGCTCTCATCGAAATCGTATTGCTATGGATAGCAATATTACTGACGATTCTTGTTTTCTGGAGAATATCCAAAACAGCCACTTTTTTTCTATTTCCTTATATTCTGTGGGTAAGCTTTGCCGCTATCCTAAACACTGCCCTCTGGTACTTAAATAGATAATGATGATCAAGCAGAACTCTAAGTAACTAAAATTGAACAAAAAAAGTATCTCATATAAATCCAATTTTATCCTGAAACCAGACAGCTATCAATAGTAAAAAATCAAAAACTAAATCACTATAACCACAAATATTTTAGACTTGATGATTCTAAATTCAAAATTTTAGCCTTTTTCCAAATCCTTAAGTTACTGAAATTTAATGCTTACAAAATAGGCATTTTCTTAAAATCAGCAGATATTGATGTTCCCTATAAGTTTGGTTGTAAGGATTTACGAAAGCAAATCGGACTATATCTTTGAACTTCACATTAGGTCTTTTCTGCCGCCATTGTAGCTTCCGATGATCGTTTTATTAACACCTCCATATATTCTGCAACCAATGTATCAATAAGCTCTTGGACGGAGATGATTCTATCTATTCTATAAGCATTTGCACCTGAAAAAGCAAATCCTTCTTCAAGGTTACCTTTCTTTGCGTTGGTTAACGCACGAGCAATACAATATGGCACATTTCTGAAATTACAACTTCTCAGACACTTCCAGTGGCATTTAAAAGTCTCTCTAACACCTGACGATACACGCTCAAGAAATTTACTCCGTATGGCTCGTCCTGGTAATCCGACGGGACTGTCAATTATAACAATATCCTTTTGTTTGCAGTTCAGATATGCTTCTTTGAATTCCAAGGAGGCATCACACTCATAAGTTCCAACAAACCTGGTCCCCATCTGAACTGCAAACAAAAGGATATTGTTATAATTGACAGTCCCGTCGGATTACCAGGACGAGCCATACGGAGTAAATTTCT
>JARRRJ010000444.1:3375-6924 GCA_037380865.1 Sedimentisphaerales bacterium | reverse complement strand
AGCCGATAAGAGGATTGAAAAACCTTCAAAGTATTTTTATTGATCATACTTCAGTATCCGACCTTGTGCCGATAAAGAATCTGAAGAATCTGCAACGCTTATATTTAAGGGGTTGTCCAAACATAACAGATCAGGAAATTCAGGACTTGCAAAAAGCACTGCCGGAATTAAAAATTTACAGATAGAATCCTGAATTAAGGTAAAGCTAATTTCTGAGCAACGATATTGTCAGGGGTATTTTCCATTTGTATAGAGTAAGAAATTAAATCCGAAGGAGTAAAGATGACAATAGTCGCTGGCGTGGATGGCTGCAGGGCGGGATGGCTGTGTATTACGAGGGACCTTGATACCGGCCGGATCGAATCTGCCGTGTTCGAAAATGCTGAGTCACTCGTTCAGCAAAAGCCCGAGCCATCGATTATAGCTGTAGATATACCCATAGGTTTGACCGAGGCGGGACCTCGGCAATGTGACCTGATAGCTCGGAAGTTATTGGGTCGCCGGGCATCAAGTGTCTTTCCCACTCCTGTTCGTGGGATACTGCGAGCCAGAACACGCCTCGAAGCCGACCGAATCCTCCGAAGAATAGAAGGAAAGTGTGTTCCGGCGCAAGCATTTGCTATCTTCAGGAAAGTGCTGGAGTTCGATGAAATACTCTCGCTGGAGCCTCGCCTGCAGGACAGGATAAAAGAAGTGCATCCGGAAGTCTGCTTCCGGGCATGGACTAATAATAGTGCTATGTCGTTTAGAAAGAGGTCTAAGAGTGGAAGAGCAGAACGCCACAAATTAGTTACTTCTCGGTTCGGAGTTAAAGTTGTTGAAGAGATTCGAAATAAATATCTTGTGAAAGACGTAGCACACGATGACATTTATGATGCTTTTGCGGCCCTGCGGACTGCCGGTCGAATTCTTGAGAAAAAAGCTGCTGTGATTCCAGATCCTTCTCCCGTCGATGCGAAGGGACTTCATATGGAGATGTGGTATTGATTCGCGGCTTTGCATTAATCTGTGTAAATCTGTGTTGATCACTGGTTCGGTTCTCATCGTTGTCTGCGCTGACTTTGGTGACGTTGTCTGTGCTGCGGTTTAAAATGAGGAGGGCGGCTTTTGGGCCGCCCCTGGTGTGTATGTGAGTAAAGTACAACTATTCGTTTTTATGTTAAGATGTCTCACTCGCGCGAAAGGTCGAATCCACTTTTGCTTTGGCTAACTGGATACCCGGCTTCGCGAGAGAGACTATCGTTATTTACTAATTGTCCTTGGCTTCGAATTCTGCGTCTATAACGTCGTCGCCGCCTTTTCTTTTAACTTCACCTTCCGGCGGGGGAGGCGGAGCCTGTGTTGACTGGGCGCCTGAAGCTGCCTGCTTTTTTGCGGCTTCTTCGTAAAGGACTTTGCCAAGCTCCTGGCTTACGCTGCCGAGATTGTCGATTGCCTTCTTTATTGCGTCACCGTCATCGCCTTTTACTGCTTCCTTCAGGTTGTTGACGGCGTTTTCGATTTTGCCTCGTACATCTGAGGAGACTTTCTCGCCATGGTCTTTAAGAGTTTTTTCCGTCGAGTAAATCAACTGGTCGGCCTGGTTTTTCAGGTCAACTACTTCGCGTTTTCTCTTGTCTTCCTCGGCGTGGCTTTCCGCTTCCTTTGTCATCCTTCCAATCTCGTCTTCGCTCAGACCCGAACTTGACTTTATCTCGATGGACTGCTGCTTCCCGGTTCCGAGGTCTTTCGCGGATACGTTGAGAATACCGTTGGCGTCGATGTCGAAAGCGACTTCGATCTGGGGTATGCCGCGAGGCGCGGGCGGAATGTCGGCAAGCTGGAACCTGCCAAGCGTCCTGTTGTCACGCGCGAATTCGCGTTCGCCCTGCAATACATGTATATCGACTGTGGTCTGATTGTCAGCGGCGGTCGAGAAGACTTCCTTTTTACTGGTCGGTATAGTAGTGTTGCGCTCGATGAGTCTTGTCATCACTCCGCCAAGGGTTTCAACACCGAGTGACAGGGGAGTGACATCGAGAAGAAGTATGTCTTTGACACCCGCGTCGCCAGCGAGGACTGCGCCCTGAACTGCGGCTCCGACTGCTACTACCTCATCCGGGTTAATGCTCTTGTTAGGTTCCTTGCCAAAGATGTCCTTTGCGATCTGCTGAACTTTGGGGATTCGTGTCGAGCCGCCAACGAGTAATACTTCGGCAATGTCACTTGCCTGAAGCTTCGCATCGGCAAGCGCCTTGCGGCAGGGGTCCTTGAGCCTGTCGAAAATGGGATCAACGAGCGATTCGAACTTGCTCCTGGTAATTGTTATCTGGAGGTGTTTGGGTCCGGATGCGTCGGCCGTGATGAAAGGCAGGTTCACTGTGCTTTCGACCTGTGTGCTGAGCTCGCACTTTGCTTTTTCCGCGGCTTCCTTGAGACGCTGGTGAGCCATTGGGTCATTACGCAGGTCGATGCCTTCGGTTTTCTTGAATTCATCTGCGAGATAATTGATTAGGACTGCATCGAGGTCATCGCCGCCGAGATGTGTATCGCCGTTTGTGCTTAGCACCTCGAATACGTTGTCACCAATATCGAGGATGGAGATATCGAACGTTCCGCCGCCGAAGTCGAAGATTGCGACTTTTTCGTTCTTTTTCTTTTCGAGTCCGTACGCGAGCGCTGCTGCGGTTGGCTCGTTTATAATGCGCTCGACTTCGAGTCCTGCGATTTTGCCTGCATCTTTCGTTGCCTGGCGCTGCGAGTCGTTGAAATAGGCGGGGGCGAACGTTGACCTTTACAAGCTCGTTTGCGCCTCCCGTGATTTTGTACGGAACAATTTTTTCCTCGGACGATACCTCGTTATGACGGCGTCCCATGAAACGTTTAATCGAAAAAACAGTATTCTCGGGATTGGTAACCTGTTGATGACGCGCGATCTGACCTACGAGGCGCTCACCCTTGTCAGTGAATCCGACAACGCTGGGCGTCAGCCGCGAGCCCGAGGAATTGATTAGTACTTTCGGGGAAGAGCCTTCCATTACTGCTACCACTGAGTTTGTCGTTCCTAAATCTATTCCTATGATTTTTGCCATTTTTATATTCCTTTCGCTTAAATTTCATTCATACTTCTTAATAAGTTGCAAAATACGTGCCAGTTAAGAAACTGTTTGGAAATTACTGCTTATATGCTTAATATTAAAGTACTTATGGAAATTATGTGAGATTGGCTGTTTTCAAAAATCCAGTATTTGTGCCATTTTGGCAGGGTGAATCAGCAGTGTGAAAACGATAAATGCTTTTGTTGCATTGCATTACCGGTGCAAGCGGGCAGCCTCGCGTTACCCTCGCCGCGTGCGATTACCGCTGGAGACTGCCCAGGAAAAATCACTGTGCCGGAGCCCTGAAATTGTTGCAATCCGAATCAGACTGTGATAATATACATTATTATCTGTGAAGAAGGGTGTCATATGTATTGCAATTACTACTACATGCCCGGTCGAATTATCACATCCGGCATTATGCGGCGCAAGCATTTCTCCGAATGTGTGAAAATTAGAGAATGTTGAGACT
>JARRRJ010000444.1:0-3332 GCA_037380865.1 Sedimentisphaerales bacterium | reverse complement strand
TTTTGAAAGGAGAACCTTATGTGCAGCACATCATCATTACTAAAGAAGAAGTACAGAATGGCGGCTGTACTGCTGACGGGACTGGTAGTGCTGGCGTTTGCGATTGCTCCGGCTGCGTCGGGCAAAGTAATTTACTATGACAACTTTGACGGAGCAGAAAGCGCTGACCTTGACGGGACGGTGCCTGACGTTACTACCGACGATGCGACCTGGGTTGCGGGTGCCAACTTCGATGCGGACGGTACAGTCACCTACGATAACTCTGGCATGGGCGACAGCGCATACCTGCCGTTCGTTCCTGAAGAAGGTTTCGTCTATACATTAGCCGCTTCAATCAGCACACGCGTCTCTTCGTTCAGGGGCTCTTCGGGAACGAATGACTGGATCGCGCTGGGCTTTACACAGTCCAATGAGAATCCCGACAGTCGTTTTTACGACGACAACGGGACGCGGAATCCCATTTACTGGGCGATGACAAGAACGAATGAGGCCACGCAGAATGACCAGACGTTTGTCGGTCCCGGCACCGGCGGCTACATGAACTCCTCGACGATAAGCGCAGATAATATCACGATAGTTCTGGATACCACCGTAAGTACGTGGACAATAAGCTGGTACTACAACGGGCTTTTCCAGCGCACAGAAAATGTTGCCGAAGACAGCAAGACAAATTTTCAGTATATCGCGTTCGCCAATGCCAGAAGTGACGGGACGATCAGCAGTTTCAGGCTGGAGGACAACGTCGAGTTTTTTGCCGCATCAAATCCGGATCCCGTTGACGAGGCACCTGATGTGCCGCGTGATTTGATTCTCAACTGGAAGGCGGGAGAGCTTGCCGAGAAGCATAATTTGTTCATTGGCACCGATTTCAGCGATGTCAACGACGCGACTGTAGAATCTCCGCTGGGCGCTGAACCGCAGGAAGGCATCGACGTCAATAGCTTTGATATCGGCAGACTGGAATTTGGTACGACTTATTACTGGCGCGTCGATGAAGTGAATTCTCCCTCGAGTCCCGGGACATATAAAGGTAACGTATGGAGTTTTACAGTTGAGCCGGTTGCTTACAAGGTTCCGGCAGACGATATAATTGCGACTGCATCGAGCAGCTACCCCGGTTACGACCCGAACGACACCATAAATGAATCAGGCCTGAATCCTGATAATATGAACCTGCATTCTGGCCTCCAGACGGATATGTGGCTCAGCGGCCCGGAGGCAAACGCTCCATGGATTCGCTACGATTTCGACAGGATCTACCAGCTGCACCAGATGATGGTCTGGAACTACAACCTGTCGATGATACTTGTCGCGGGCTTCAGGGACGTAACAGTCGAATACTCACTCGACGGTGAAAGCTGGACCGAGGTGCCGGATGTTCCCGAGTTTGCGATGGGAACAGGAACAGATGCCTACAAATACAACACGGTTGTCGACTTTAACGACGCAGCCGCGAAGTCCGTTCGTCTTACGGCCAATACATGGCACAGCACTCACCTGGCGAGCGGGAAGGGAGGCAGGAGAACACAACGTGTACATTGGAACAGACGAGCAGGCTGTAACGGAAGGCAGCGCGCCTCTTTATACTGTTGCAGAGAACAGCTACTCGCCGGAGCTGCGAGTCGGGCAGACTTATTACTGGCGCGTGGACGAAGTCAATGACTCGGAAATTCCCGCGGTATGGCAGGGTGACGTCTGGAACTTCACTGCGCAGGAATACATTATCGTCGATGATTTCGAAGACTACAACGACACCCAGCCTTATACTGTATGGGATACCTGGATAGACGGGCTCACGAACAGTGCTTACGGCGGCTCACAGATGGGAAACGATTACGAGCCTTTCTGCGAGCAGACGATAGTTCACGGCGGCAATCAATCCGCGCCGCTCAATTACAAAAATACTTCCGAAACGAAATCTGAGGTTGTTGCCGATACGTCAAATCTTGCTATCGGCTCAGACTGGTCCGCAGGAAATGCCAATACACTGGTCATATGGTTCAGGGGAGACCCGAATAATACCGGTACGAACCAGTTGTACGCCAAGCTTTACGATACCAAAATTCTCTACGATGGCGACGCTTCTGATATAGCGGGTACGACATGGAAGAAGTGGGAAATAAATATTGCTTCGATGGCGGGCGTGGACTTGAGTAATATCAGCAGCGTTACAATAGGCCTGGAAAGAATTGGCGCAGCAGGCGGCGAAGGTGTTATCTATCTCGATGATATCGAGTTGACGTGGATATATCCTTACGAAGCGATTGGGGTAGAGAATTTCAGTTTCGAGCTTCCCGGCACGGAAAAGATTAAGGGCTGGGACGGTGAAGGCAAAGACGGCACACCAGCCGTGGATGTCCCCGGCTGGTCGAGTGACAGCGCCCCGGAAGATTCCGGCGTGGAAGAAGGTACGCCAACAGACGGTCTCTGGACCGCGTTCCTGAAAGGCGTTGATCCTGCGGTCTGGCAATTAACAGATCATGTAATCGCAGCCGACGAATCCATCGCATTGATGGTGGACGCAATGAACACAGGCGGCGATGCCACGACGCTGGAAATGAGTCTGTACTATGATGACAACGGTACAAGAGTTCCGGCAGCAGTCAAGGATGTGACCATAACAGGCAGCATGCAGGAGTATTCAACGGTATTCAACGCAGCGGATGCTCCCGAAGCAGTCGGCAAAAGAATAGGTATCGAATTCAATAATGTCACTGCAAATGGCCAAAGCTGGATAGGCTTGGACAATGTTCGTCTTCGCAAACTTCTCGAACCATGATTGCAGGCGGCGCCTTCGTTTTGTTGGACAGTGACGCTGTGCTGAATGCGTGCATGGATTATTTCGAATCCTGCGGCAGTCCTGATACTATGGGCAGAAAGTAATTGCAGAGCTGACAGTCGCTGAAGTTTCTCAATCCCTCGATGACACAATAGGCGTTTAACGTCGCGCCCGCGGCGTTGGTATGCGTACGCTCGTTGGCTCCGAAATACAAGGCCGTCACTTTAGCCTGTCCCTGCTGTTCGTAGCGCCTTGCAATGATTGCGTTAAGGTTGATGAAACCTGCGTTCTCGGCCTGGGCGGCTTCAGCGGCCCATTTGGCATAATCGTTCGCGGCGCGATTCACTTTTCCGTCTGCGCTCCAGTTGTTTCTTGGAATCGGCGAGCAGACGATTGCACCCGCGCCTCTTGCCCTGGCGTCTGTTATATACTTTTTGATATACCAGCCGTAAGTGTGAACGATTTCATGCTGACCTGTCAGCAGATTGTCGATTTCCTCTGTTTCGTCGCCGGAGCCTCTTATTGTTGCCCGAGCCCTCGAGCGGTCGTTTAT
>JARRRJ010000443.1:0-2873 GCA_037380865.1 Sedimentisphaerales bacterium | reverse complement strand
TTGATACGATGAATACGTATACGGAGCGTCTGCAGGAGAAAGGGCCCGAGTATGCTTCGAACAACGATTATAAATGGTGCGAGATAGAGAATTTCGATGAGTGGCATGCCGCTGACCGAAAAGAATATCCCTCGATTGTTGCGCAATTCGGCAACAATTACTATGTCTTGGCAAGCAATAAGCCCAGTGAAGTCATCCTCCACAACCCGGGCGAGGAAGCATGGAAACTTGAGAGGGCGTTTCCCACTACCGATCAGATGGGTAGAAGAGCGATCGGGCTTCTATTTGACATAAAGGGAGGCAAGCTTTTCTCGAACGTCACAGGCAGGAACATAGACAGACCTCTGTGTATTCTGCTCGATAATATAGCTATCTCTGCTCCCAATATCGAATCGAGAGTAGGCAGAGAAGGACAAATAACAGGAAGCTTTACTCAGACCCAGGTCGAGGATATGGTCAACAAGCTCAATGCAGGCTCTCTTCCTGCCAGACTTATTGAGCAGCCTATTTCCGTCAATACGATAGGACCGTCCATCGGTACGGAGAACCGTGATCAGGGTATCGCCGCCGGCATAATCGGCCTTATCGCCGTTATTGCCTGTATGGCAATCTACTACCTGGTATCTGGTGGAATCGCTGATGTCGCTCTGCTTCTCAACCTTCTTTTCATCCTTGCTATAATGGCCGGAATCAGGGCTACATTCACTCTGCCTGGTATTGCCGGTTTGATCCTGACCATCGGTATGAGCGTTGACGCAAACGTCTTGATTTATGAAAGGATTCGTGAAGAACAGGAAAAAGGCTCTTCCCTGAGAATTGCCATAGCAAACGGCTATCAGAGAGCGTTCAGAACTATTTTCGATGCAAACCTTACTACATTTATAACTGCAGCGATTCTGTACTGGAGAGCTTCTGAGGAAGTGAGAGGTTTTGCGATTGTTTTGATGCTTGGTATTTTGTCGAGTATGTTTACAGCCTTGTTCGTAACAAGGGTAATCTTCGACTTCTTGTTGAGCAAGCGAATTATCAAAGATCATTTGTTAATGCTCAGGCTCATTCACAAGCCCAATATCAATTGGATGAAAGCCAGGCCGATATTCTTCACATTATCCTCTTTGCTGATTGCTGCAGGACTTCTGGTTTTCATCACAAGGAACGATGCCAAGAACAGTAAATATGATATCGAATTCACAGGCGGAACAAGCGCGCAGGTCGTTTTCGCAGATGGAGTTAATTATTCACAGCAGGACGTTCAGAATATGATTCGTGAAAAACTTCCCGCCGCGAATGTCTATAGCGTAGGCGATTCCGGAAATCAGTTCGAAATTACTACAACTGAAACGAATAAGATAAGTGTTGTTGTGACTTCTCCCCAGTTGAGCGGACAATCACCAGATCAGGTGAAAAGTGCAATAGAAACTGCTCAGAAGAAGTTCAACGGCGTCCTGACTACTTTGGTCGTAACTCCGGACTCCGGCAACGTGGATACCTTCACTGTCTCAACGAGTCAGATGAACCAGTCCCTGGTCAAGGAAGTTTTGGCGAAGGCTTTTCCTGACGCTCAAATATCTTCCCCCCAGGTCGATGAACTGGTAAATAATGCTATTCTCGATACTTTCGCCGGCAAGCTCAAAATGCAGCAGAACCTTGAGCCGACAATTGTATCTGAAGAGAAAATTGATGCGGCAATGATAGAAAACAATCCCGAACTCTCGAATTTCCTGGGCGGCATTAAGCTGACCGTCAAGCTTGACAGAGCCGACTCTGTGAAAGATTTCAAGCGTCGGATTACTGATTTACAGTTCAAACCCGACACTCGAAGTCTGCAGCAGTATGATTATGAGATACTCAATACTGGTCTTACAGCTATATCTGATCCGGAGCAGCCGATAAACGCGTTTGTTTACGTAAGTGCCGACCCGGAAGCTGGTATTCGCGAGCTTTCGCCGGAAGAGTGGGCAAGCTTTTCGAACAACGAAAGAACAAAAGTGACATCAGCGGCTGAACTCTCCGAGACGCTTCCTCGCGTAAGGCAGTTCGATCCTTCTGTGGGAGCTGAGCAAAAAAGACGCACAATGATAGCGATTGTACTGTCACTATTCTCGATTGTTGCTTATATCTGGATAAGATTCGGAAACGTAAAATATGGAATTGCTGCGATTATCGCTCTTGTACACGATGTCACGATTACACTCGGAGCAGTTACAGCCTGTGTTTATCTTGCAGGTACGTCGCTCGGTAATTTCTTATTGATTGGTGATTTCAAGATCAATCTGCCGATGATAGCGGCGTTTCTTACGCTGATCGGTTATTCGCTAAACGACACGATTGTTGTTTTCGATCGTATTCGTGAAAACCGCGGCAAGGCCAAAAAGCTTACTCCGCAGCTAATTACCGATAGTATCAACCAGACTATTTCCAGAACGATTCTGACGTCTTTCACGACTTTTATCGTTGTGCTTATAATGTACATTTTCGGCGGTCCCGGCTTGAGAGGCTTCAGTTTCGCAATAGGCTTTGGTATCATAATAGGAACTTATTCGTCGATAGCAATAGCCGCTCCTATTTTGCTCATAGGTTCGAAAATCGAAAACAGGAAAAAACCTGTTTTCGCTAAGAACGTGAAAGTTCAAACTGCGACTTAAATTGTTTATTCCGTTGGGAGCGGACTAATCAAAATGGTGCACAGAGACTTAAAAATCGGTCTTGTTTTGGGCTCTGTTATTGTCGTTGGCATAGTGATTAAGCTTGCCACCGATCCTGATCTGAGCCCCCAGGCAAGAATGACGGAGCTGAGTAGTTCGCTCGATACCCAAAATAAGACCGATGCAAATAACGTCACTCAAGGTTACATAATAAGCAGCCGGTCGTTA
>JARRRJ010000442.1:0-4760 GCA_037380865.1 Sedimentisphaerales bacterium | reverse complement strand
TGTCTTTTGTCGTCGAGCAGACTATCTGTGCTTTGCAGCCGCTGATTCGTTCGATTTCATCTATCAGGAATACATTCGTAGGCTCATTGACCGCTACGGTAAGTGTGTTGTGAACCCTGAACAGAGGAAGGACGATGTGCTCTTCGAGAAACTCTCTCGGTAATATTTCAAGCACTTTAGGATCGCATATTTTGGGTCCCACCTGTGCGTAAGGTACGCCGTAACCCTGTGCCAGGGCTGCCGCTATCTGGTTCTCAGTGCAGTAGCCTTTCTCAACCAGGAGCTCGCCGAGCAATTTGCGATGACCTTTCTCCTTCTGCTCTGACAAAGCATCTTCTATTTGCTCCCGAGATACAATCTCCCGGGCAAGTAAAAGCTGGCCAAGCTGCATTTTGTTTTCAATGGCTATCTGGTCCATTGCTCTCTCTCATTCTTCTTTCGGCTGAAATTCATGCAAAACTCTTCACTGCTTCCGCAAGCTCAGAGTAATAATCGAATTCACTGTCGAGCCTTGTTATCTCCAGGATTCTGGAACAGTTTTCATCGAGCCCCGCGAGTCTGAGCTCGCGTCTGTTCTGGTTGCAATAATCCCGCGTCCACAATAAAGCTTCGAGTCCCTGGCTGTCGATGAATCCCACGCCGCTCATGTCAATTACAATGTTTGTCTTGTTTTGAGCGATAATATCCGCGATGTTTCTCTCAAATAGTTCTGACGCGTCACTATCAAGCTCGCCCTGTAGTTCGACAACAGTAACATCGTTATAATCCTGAATTTTCACTTTCATTTTATCAGCATCCCCACAGCCGCGGTTCCGTATTCCGCAGAAGCACTGTTCCTGTAAACTTCACCAAAGCCGTCCCTGATTATTTCCCAGAGCTGAAATACGTCGCTATCGAGAAATACCCTTCCTATATTTTCATCAAACTGCGTCCCCAGTCCTCTTTCTATTTCCGCAATCGCCTGCTCTATAGACATCGCGTCCCTGTATGTGCGTTTGGAAGTCATCGCATCGAAGCTATCCGCCAGTCCGACTATTTTTCCCGTGAGAGGCAGCTCGTCGCCTCTTAATCCGTCAGGATAACCTTTTCCGTCAACGCGCTCATGGTGGCATAATACGCCCGGGACGATATCACGCATTTGTTTTATCTCGCGCAAAATTCCTGCTCCGATAGCAGGATGCATTTTAATACGCGCATACTCCTCATCTGTTAATTTGCCGTTCTTGCGCAATAGTTCTTCGTCTATACCAATTTTACCTATATCATGCAATAGTCCCGCAAGATAGACTTTGTGCAATTGTTCCTCGTCCAATTGTCCCTTCTCGTATAATCTCTCAGCAATCCAGCGCGAGATGAAAGCGACCCTTTCCGAATGGCCGTGGGTGTAATTATCTTTTGCGTCTATACTGCTCGTTAACGCTTTGAGCGAACCGATAAACAGTTCTTTGATGTCCTTGAAAAGCCTGCGGTTTTCGATAAAAACTGCGCAGCCGCTTGCGACTGAACTGAAGAGTTTCACGTCTGTACTGTCGAAGTCCTGCTTTCCTATTCTGTTTATAGCCACCATGTAACCGATTATATAGTTATCGTTCTGCGTCTTGCTGGTGAAGCTGGATTCTCCTTTTTCCTTGCCGCACAAGGGCACCGCGATAATATTACTAACATATTCGGGCCAGCCGTATCTGAAAGGCGAATCGACTTCACTGTCTAGCAGAGCTTCTTTGCCGCTGTTTATTTCTTCTGTCAATCGAGCATACAGAACCTCGGCTGTCTGCTCGTCGATGTCGATTAATCCTGAACCCGCCGCAATAACAAACTGCTGCTCATTATCAACCGTCTTTTCCAGCAAAATAGCGATGCCTTCCACGAATACTATTTCCGTCAGGCTGTCACAGGCCATTTGGAGGAAATTTGAGTCTGCTTCTGTAAGACGCATGTTCGTGCTTATTCTGTGAAGCAGCACAAGCTCCTCGTAAACCCGGGCCAGTTCTGTACTTACCATCTCAATCTGCTCCAGCCCTTTTGTGCGATTCATGAAGTTGTCGGCCAAAAGAGAAAGCATCTCTTCAAAATGGCTCACATCGGGATCACTATGGTCAAGGACCGACGATGTATCAGGCAGGTCAATCATCGCAACTCCAAGTGCTTCGGGAGTCCTATATTCCGAAACATAAGACTCTAAGACTGTCGCCAGAACATGATTCGGGCCGTAAAAAGTCTGCACATTTTCACTTCTTTTGCGGAGATGATAATTTTCTCTGCGACTGCTGAGTGTCTCTCTGGCATACCGTGCCAAGAGTTTGGGATTACTTGGAGATTTCTCGCACTCGCTCAATACGAGAAGGTTTCCTTCGACGTCGGAGACGGCAAAATTGACTCCGAATTTGTTCATCCTGCCTCCAAATAATTTTAATTCATGCAGTTGCGAAGGCTCGATACTTTTTTTAGAAATTGTCAGCATAATAGAAATTTAATTATCGTTGGTTTAAATCTGCGGTTTATTCCATATCATGTGTTCTGAGCAGCCATTTCATTCTGATACAGAATGTCCTCGATATTTATCAGTAATTCCCGGGGACTGAAAGGCTTGCTCAGGCAATCCGATATTTTCAGCTTTTCCTGCTGCTCCCTCGATATGGCGAAGCTTCTTGCAGTGAGCATTATAATTGGTGTGTTTTTCGTCTGCTCGTTTTCACGGAGTTTTTCCACAAGCTCCATACCTGTCATGACCGGCATTTGAAAGTCTGTGACAATAATGTCGGGCTTCACGTCACAGGCAAGCTCGTAAGCCTCGGAGCCGTTATTCGCGGAGATCACCTCGTAACCATTATTTCTTAGTTTTGTCCTCCACCTAAAATAGAATGGCTTTTACTATAGTGTGCAACAACAGTGCGTGCTCACACTGTCGCTGCGGCTTTTCTTACATCCAGAGGAAGCTCGAATCCGAAGGTGCTTCCTTTACCTACGCGGCTTTTCACAAACACCCTTCCGTGGTGAACATTTTCAACTATCTGCTTGACAAGATTAAGGCCGAGTCCCGTTCCTTTAGCCTGTTTGTTGTTTGCGCCGACACGGTAGTACTTGTCGAATACATGAGCTATCTCTTCTTCAGGAATTCCCACGCCTGTATCGGTAATTGAGACACGAACCAGGGAAGCGACCTCATCAATTTCATTTTCTATTTTTATGGCACCTCCCGACCTCGTATATTTCACTGCATTGCTTAACAGGTTTACAACAACCTGCGAAATCATGTCCCTGTCAACAAACACCTGGTCGAAAACAATAGGCTTTTGCGCAATTATTTTTATGTCCTTTTCGTCGGCATAGCTTTTTATCATCTTGACCTGTTCTTCGATCAAAATAGCCAGACTGACATGCTCCTTGTTTATTTTTATTAGTCCTGATTCGATCCGCGATGTATTTAATATATCTTCGATGAGACGATTCAGTCTTTGCGCCTGGTTCTGTATCACCGTGTAGAACTCTTTACGCGTCTTCTCGTCAGATGCTTCTTCGTCAGCGAGCATTTCGGAGTAGGCGGTAATGGAAGCCAGCGGCGTCTTCAGTTCATGAGAGACGTGACTTATAAAATCATTCTTCATGTTCGATATCTCTTTTTCACGCGTTATATCGTGCAGGACCGCAACGACTCCGCAAACCTGCTTATTATTGTCGTGAACGCACGATACGATACAGTCGAAGGTCTTAGACCTGCCGGCTTCAACGATTTCAATTTCCTTTTTGGCTGCCTGTCCCTTGCTTTTTCTGGTATGACTCAGAAAATTAAGGAATTCGCTTTGTCCTGCATCGATCAGACTCCTTACTGATTTACAGCGACAATTCTTATGATCGAAGCCAAAGAGCTTTCCCGCAGGCTCGTTCGCCATGAGAACTTTATCGAATTCGTCGATGACTATAACTGCATCGCGGAGGCTGTATATAATCTCCTTGATATGAGCTTCGCGTTTTTGAGAAATCTGAAGCTGTATCTTCAACTCCTCAATCTGCTTTTCGTAAGTTCCTCGGAGCAAATTGCGATCGTCGAGGCGCTCACTTACGATGCTTCTTAATTCGTTTATTCTTTTAACTCTCAACACCGACAATGAGCTGCAGTCATTGGAGCATGCTGTTTCATTATTCAGGAGCCTGGCAATGGACGTGATCGCACCGGCAAGTCTCAACATTTGCCAGCAGGTCACAATCACGCCCAAAGCCCCGGCAATACATAATGCTGTCACGAAGCCGTTCCCAGCAGCGATTAAACTGTGTCTTTCCGGGCCTTCGAAATCCGTTCCGTATGCTGCGTTACAGATGACTGTCCCGCCAGCCACGATTAGAGTGACAGCTATCATTATGTTTCCTGAAAGTTTCAAAACATCAGCTCCAAGACTTATTGCAGTTCATTTTCCAATTTGATCTTCCCTGACAGTTATCTGCGCCAATTGGGAGCTTCCTTCTGCTCGACTTTTTCGAGAGCGTTACGCTCCAGTTTATTGGCTTCGTCCGGCTTAGTCTGTGTTATGATTCTCTCTTTGAGTCTCAATGCTTCGAGGTAGGACGGACGAACCGCAAGAGCGGCGTTCAGATGCTTCATCGCACGTATGCTGTCACCCTGAACGTAGAATTTCGCAGCCAGAGCATAATGGTCTTCAGCTATTTTCTTTCTGCTTATAGGCATTAGCTCGTCATTGGCACCGAGCATCTTACGCTCTATGTCTGCTTCGCGAGCGTCTCCGCCTGTTTCACTCGGTTCCGCT
>JARRRJ010000441.1:0-2883 GCA_037380865.1 Sedimentisphaerales bacterium | reverse complement strand
CTCGATTGCCGAGCAGGATACATGGGTATTCTGACTGACCAATATTGGTTTCAGGTATGATTCTTTCCGATGATCGGGCATGGCCATAATTCAAGGTGCTAACAACCAGCAACATTATTAAAGTCATTTTCTTAAGCATAATTAATCCTCCCTGGACTTAGGTCAGTATATTATTTCTCTTTAAAAATGCGCGGCGCAAAGTCATGCAATGCCTTTCTCCATACATGCCATTCATGAGCGCCGGGAAATGTTGAGTACTCGACATTCAAACCATGCTCCCGGAACGTGCTGACCGCTTTTTTCGTATATTCGAACGAACGATCCTGCTGCCCGGTAGAGATATAGAGCATCTTCAGCACTTTATTGAATCTTTCCGGGTCGGTCAATATCCCGGGGATTTGTCTTTCTGCATCAAATATGTCACTGCCCTGCCCGCGAAAGGCGCTGGAACTGAACACGCCGATCCAGGCAAATTTATCTGTATTCAGCATCCCGATTCTGAATGCGAATCCTCCTCCCATCGAAAGACCGGCTATAGCCCGATTTTCACGGTCGCCAAATGCACGATAATTACTCTCCACGTAGGGAATGATGGTGTCAAACAGTTCATCCCTGAAAAGATCCATGAACCGATTGAATGGCTCTGTGTTGTAACCGCCGCCAATGTCATTGGTAATTTGTTCGTTGGTCATCACGACCATCATAGGCGTTGTATTACCTTCAGCTATCAGGTTATCAAGAATAATATCAAGTCTTCCCTGTGCGCCCCAGCATCTCTCATCTTCCCCGAGCCCATGCTGGATGTACAGGACGGGATATCGTTTCTTAATATCGGTATCATAACCCGGCGGTGTATAGATATAGAAGCGCCTCCATTTCCCGGTTCGTTTCGAATAATACCTGTCAGTGCGAATATCTCCGTGAGGCACATCTTTAACAAGATGGAAATCCACTCCGGGCTCGGGGACTTCAATGGCGCTTGTCATTTTTCCTGTACCGTAAAACAATTCGGTAGCAGGATCAGCTACATTTACACCATCGATAATCAACTGATAATAATGAAATCCCGGGTCTAACGGCTCAGTAATTCCAATCCAATAGCCGTCGTCTCCCTTCGTCAAGACGGTATTGCCCAGAGTTATCCTTATACTTTGTGCCTGCGGCGCGTTGATTCTGAAAATCGCACGCCTTTGGGAATCGATACAGGGATACTGCGCGCCTTCGATGTTGAGTAAAGAAGGTTGAGAATCAGCCGGACGCCCATCTGCCCCGGCAAAACAATATCCTCCCGCAAATAGAGATATCAAAACTATGGATACCAGTTTGTCTGACATGACATAATCTCCTCTCGATAACATTGTATGTTCTCAGCAGAAAAAAGACAAATTTACCGAGATAACAGATTAAGAGACAGTTTAATACCTGACAATTCGATGCTATCGCTATCTTCCGTTAGTTCAACAACAGTCCGGTTTCGATTTGATACGTTTCTTTCATCTCAAAGACTTGCACGGGAATCCAAGTACCATGTAATTCATGTCTTTCTGCTCATCCGGCGGCGGATTCATATTAAAGGAAAACGTCGAAGGCTCATACATAGCCCTCTCATTCCACTCGATAAAGCTTTTGTCTTCCCATTTGCGCATCTCACCATGACCGTCGGCAAAACCGAGAGTAGATTGTTTTTTGTGCCACATCGCGACAGGATCGACCCAGGTTCTCGCAGACGGATCCATTTGCCAGGATCCAACGTTTGTGCCTCGAGTGTCCGCTTCTTCGACGAAGATGTATTTCTCTGCGGGATGCTTCAAATCGCCGTACTTCCTGGCCTTGGTGTACCCGCTCCAGGTTTCTCCATTTGCACCGCCTGCAACTGAAAAAGTCAGGTAGGCAACGTTCACACCCTGGGTCCTCCTGTCCGCCGGACAATGATATATGGCCGTGTCTTTACCAACGTAAGGAAAGAGCAGACCTGCTCTGATAGCATCTTTCTGCTGCTCGAGAGTAGCGCTGTTCGGTGGTCGTGCGACCCAGCAACCGGGATTCGTATCACCGCCTACAAGATTGTCGTCATATGAGTCTTTGTACATCAGCCAGCCTAGGGATAACGTCTTGACATTGCTTATGCAATGAATACGCCTGGCCTGGTCTCTGGCCAGGTTCAGGGATGGCATTAGAATGGCCATAAGAACTGCTATTATCGCGATAACTACCAGCAGTTCGATTAATGTGAAGGCTTTCGTTTTCATTTTCATTCTTCCTATTACACCGCCCTTTGCATAAGCATTTCTTCTTTCCTGCCTCTAATGTCATGGCACTGCGTCACGACAGCACAGTCAGATTCAATAAATTACCCTGCGACACCTCACCAAAAGCCCTTACCGGATGGCGCGCCATTTAAGGCGCGCTCATCCGATATGTTTTTTCTGTTTCTATTTTGAGAAGTAATCCGACTCATTCCTGCGTCGTCACCTATTTGCCCTGAGCTACGTCGAGTACAGCCTGAAACGCCGGCTTGGGCTGAAGCTGACCATCAAACAATAAAGGGTTTTGACCGCGACGCCAGGTCCGGTTATCACTAATACCCCAGAATGTCACTCGTGAGACAGTATCCGAATACTTATTGAAGATTTGAAACAACTTTGAGTAAACGTCAGCCTGCTGCTGTAGTATTTCGGGTGTGGGAGGAGTGCCTCCTCCGCGGCCGCCAAAACCACCGAAGCCACCGCCAAAGCCGCCGCGAGCACCTCGGCCGCCACCGGCACCTCTACGAGCGCCGGTATCACCTTCAGCACCCGCATTTCCGCCAAAACCTGCCAGGGAGAACCTGACGTTCTGAGCCGATGGTGCCATAGCACCAGGCACGGTATTCGGGTCATTTGC
>JARRRJ010000440.1:0-2885 GCA_037380865.1 Sedimentisphaerales bacterium | reverse complement strand
GTCGGACAAGGCTCACGAAAGAGCTGTCCTTGTAGGTTCCAGAACTCACGGCAAAGGAAGCGTCCAGGGAATTACTGATACGAATGGCGCACGCGCTCAGTTGAAATATACTATGGCGCATTATCATTTGCCTTCAGGCCAGAAAGTCGAAAGCCGCGAAGCAGTGACAAAGGAGGGAAGAAGTGACTGGGGAGTCGGACCTGATGTCCAGGTTGACCTGATAAGCGATGAGCTTCAGAAAATGGTTGAAGTGCAAAGAGATAATGACGTGCTCTTCCAGGCTGACCATGAGATGACAGATGATGCAGTCAAGAAACATTCGATAGAAGAGACTCTCGCAGCCGACAGGCAATTGGCTGTCGGTGTCCTGGTGATCAAGAGCCAACTCGTTCAGGAGCAAGTTATTGCCAGCGCAGCAGTGACGCAATAATTTTTACGACGCATTTTGCGTGTCATAGCCTGAATGTTGTTTTCACGGTATTCAAATACATAAGGTGCAAAGATTTTCGTGTAAGTTTGCAGGGGTATAAGATTTGACAAATATTGAAGATGTCAGCAAATTCGAGAAACAGAGACAGGAAAAACTGTCTCAAATAGAACAATTAGGAATAGATCCATACGGTTCCAGGTACGAATCCGTCGAGCCTGCTGAGGAGATAAAATCCAGGTTCCGCGACGATGACCCGAATCAGAAGGCCAGGAGCGCTGGAAGGATCGTTTTGCTGAGGGACATTGGCAAGCTGATTTTTATCACGCTTCGCGACTGCAGCGGCACAATCCAGGTTGGCCTGAGCAAACAGTTGTTGTCAGAGCAATGGCAATTGGCTAAATTACTCGATCTTGGCGACATGATCGGAGTTTCAGGTCAATTGGGCAAAACCAAAACAGGCGAAATCACGATTTGGGCGGATAACCTTGTTTTCCTGAGCAAGTGTCTTCTGCCTCCTCCCGAGAAATTTCATGGGCTGGCGGATATTGACCAGAGATACAGGCAAAGGTACGTTGACCTCTGGGCGAATCCCGAAGTGATGGAGCGATTTAAAAAACGCAGTGCGATTTTAAGCTTGATTCGCGAAATTCTGACTTCGAAAGGCTTCCTGGAAGTTGAAACACCCATGATGCAGGCAATAGCGGGCGGAGCGGCAGCCAGACCTTTTATTACACATCATAACACGCTTGATATGGAGTTGTTCTTAAGAATCTCCCCCGAGCTTTTCCTGAAAAGACTTCTCGTAGGCGGAATGGAAAGAGTTTTCGAGGTTAACCGCAATTTCCGCAACGAAGGCCTAAGCAGGCAGCATAATCCGGAGTTCACAATGCTCGAAGCGTACCAGGCTTACGGCGATTATACTTTGATGATGGAATTAACCGAGGAGATAATTTCGACTTGTGCAAAAAAATACTGCTCCGGTACGAGCGTACAGTTTGACAATAATACGATAGATTTTTCCGTCCCGTGGCGGCGTGCAAAATACGCTGACCTTCTCGAAGAATATGCAGGCTGCAATATCGACGACCTGGAGGCTGTCAGGAAAAAAGCAAGGCAGCTCGAAATTCCTGAAGCAGCTATGGATGATGTGGTTGTGATAAATGAAGTATTTGAAACTACCGTTGAAAAACAGCTCATTAATCCGACCTTCGTGATTGATTATCCGGCTCAATTGTGTCCGCTTACAAAGCGCAAGAAAGACGACCCGAAATATGCTGAACGTTTCGAATTATTCATCGCGGGAATGGAACTTGCGAACGCTTATACTGAATTGAATGATCCAGCGGTTCAGGAAGAAAATTTCCGAATCCAGCTTCGCGGCCAGGAAGAAACGATGGCTACGATGGATCACGATTTCATAACCGCGCTGAAATATGGCATGCCGCCTGCGGGAGGGCTGGGAATCGGAATTGACAGACTTGTTATGGTCCTTACAGGAGCGACGAGCATTCGCGATGTGATATTATTCCCGCTTCTCAGGCCGCTCGGAAAAGAAGCGTAGTTCGTCTGTTGGTTGCTCGCTTCTGACAATGAGCTGTGCAAACGACAAACATAATGCGTTCTTTTTGTGTATTAATTATTTATGCTAAAATTATTCCTATGGCTTCGTTACCTTCGTAAGAAGAAGATAGTGTTCCTGAGCATCGCGGCTGTTGCTGTCTCAGTTTCACTTCTTATTGTCGTAGCAAGTTTGTTCAGCGGTTTTATTCATGCATTCGAAAGCGCGGCAGTCGAAGCTATAGGTGACGTTGTGATCGACCCGCCTTCCGTGATTTCAAATTATGACAAGCTTATAGAAAGCCTCGAGCAAAGATCTCAGGTGGAGGGAGCTACCGCCGCAACATGGGGTTACGGCCTGCTCCTTGTCGATAAAGGCAATGTCAGAGCTGTCGAAATCATGGGCATACAACCTGAGCAAAGAGCAAAAGTAACCGATTTCGGTCAGTATTTATTGAGCAGCAAAAACTCAACAGCGGCAGAATCCAGGAAGAATGCGGATTCCTCCGAGGGCGTTCATGGCTATGTCGGTATAGGTGTCCTTACAGAGCCGGATGAAAAAACAGACGAATACAGCGCGGAAGAAGCCCTGAAAAGACTTGGAGACAGTGTAATTCTTACGACGGGAACCACTTCTGCGACTTCCGAAGGCAGCTCGGTTACTGATTTCAAGAGAAAGGTCCTGCGTTTTACAATCTCGGATATTGTCGAAACAGGTTTTTATCAGTTCGATAATGGAACTGTCTATCTGCCGATAGAGCAGCTCAGCGAGGTACTCTATCCCAACCAGAAACTGCCTGTCGCACAGCAAATTCAAATAAAGCTGGCCAAAGGCGCAGACACGGAAGAATCGCTGGCTGCGATTCGAGGCGTTTGGGAGAATTTCGTACGGGACTAT